>JAXKHT010000073.1:0-44613 GCA_036549705.1 Acutalibacteraceae bacterium
AGGGTTTTACCACCACATATAAATTATAGTGAAACTGCATTTGCGGTTCACGGTAATGATATTCGCTTTGGTTTAGTGGCTATTAAAAATTTAGGCAAAACCTTTATTGATAATATAATAGAGGAACGTAAAAATTCTTTATTTACTTCTTTTTATGACTTTTGTAAAAGAATGTATGGTAAGGGTCTTAACTCTCGTGCTGTTGAAAGTTTAATAAAGTGCGGTGCTTTAGATGGACTGGGGCATAACAGGCGAGAAATGATAAGCTCCTTAAAGGTTGTTTTAGATAGCTGTGAACACGAATACAGATACAGCAGTGCAGGACAGATGAGCTTTTTTGACACTGTTGAGGAAGACGAAAGCACAAATCTTGTTATTACAAAGCTAGATGATTTTACTATACTTGAAAAGCTGGCTATGGAAAAAGAGATGGCAGGAATGTATTTAACAGGTCATCCTATGAATCAATATGATGATGTGGCTAAGGCTATAAAGGCTGACAAAATAAATGGTTTGTTGGCTGAGGAAAATAGTCGCTACCGTGACGGTTGCAGAGTAAATTTGTTAGGTGTTCTTTCAAATGTAAAGGTACGCACTACAAAAAATAACCAGACTATGGCTACAGCTGTTATTGAAGATAAAACAGGTAATATAGAAGTGTTGATTTTTCCACAGGTATTAAGCCAAAATGGCAGAATGGTGGCAGATGAAAATATAGTAAAAATTTTTGGTACGTTAAGCACAAAGGAAGACGAAAAGCCAAAGGTGCTTTGTAATGATATTACAGATATACAGACCGTTGTTGCAAATGTAAAAAAGGGTGTGCCTGTATCATTTTCTAATAATACAGTAAAATATAATAACAACAGTGCAGGTAAGATTAATACTGAAGCACAGAAAGCTCAGCAGGGATATAATAGCTATCCTGCAAATAAAACTAAAATGTTGTTTATTAAAGTAGATAATTTAGAAAGTGAAACATATAAAAGGGTTAAAAATCTTCTTGAGATTTTTGACGGAAGCACAAAGGTGCTTTTTAGATTTTCAGACACTGGTCAGAAGGTAATGGCACCAAGACAGCTGTGGGTAACCCTAAATACGCCTTTAATAAATGAGTTAAAATACATTTTAGGGGAGGAAAATGTCGCTTTAATTTAGAAAAAATTGATTAATATATAATTTTTTTAATAATATTAGGGTCTATTGAAAAAAAACACTTGAAAAATACAGAGTATACAACTATAATATATAACAGATGATTATTATTTATTGAAAAAATGGAGGCAAATGAAATGTCAGAGAAAGCTATTGCAGTTTTAACCAGCGGTGGCGACGCACCGGGTATGAATGCTGCTGTTCGTGCAGTTACCAGAGCAGCATTGTGTAGAGGTATGCGTGTTATTGGTGTGCATAGAGGTTATAACGGCTTATTAAATGGTGATGTATTTGAAATGAACCTGCGCTCTGTGTCAGATATAATCCACAGAGGTGGTACAATACTATATACAGCTAGAAGTGAAGAGTACGCTAAACCTGAGGGTATCCAAAGAGCTGCGGCAACTTGTCGTGACCTTGGTGTTGAGGGTGTAGTTGTAATTGGTGGCGACGGTTCATTCCGTGGTGCCAGAGCTTTATGTAATGCAGGTATTCCTTGTACTTGCATTCCAGGTACAATAGATAATGATATTGCTTGCAGCGATTACACAGTTGGTTTTGACACAGCTATGAATACAGCTATGGAAATGATTGACCGTATTCGTGACACAGCACAGTCACACGACCGTTGTAGTGTTATTGAAGTAATGGGTAGACGTTGCGGTGATATTGCTTTACAAACAGGTATTGCAGTAGGTGCAACAGCTATTTTGGTTCCTGAGAAAGAGTTTGACTTGGAAAAAGATGTTATTGAAAGAATGACAGCAACTCAGAAAACCGGTAAAAAGCACTTTATTGTTATAGTTGCCGAGGGTGTTGGCAACTCAGAAGAAATTGCTAAATATATTGAAGAGAGAACAGGCGTTGAAACCAGACTTACAGTTCTTGGTCATGTACAGCGTGGCGGTATGCCAACACTTCGTGACAGAGTTGTTGCAAGTCAAATGGGTTACAAGGCTGTTGAGTTACTAGCTAATGGCATAGGCAATAGAGTAGTAGCATTAAGCAAGGGTGAGATTGTAGATTACGATATAACAGAAGCATTAGATATGAAGAGTGTATTTAATGAAGATTTATATAAAGTTGCCCTAGATATTTCTATTTAATTTGTATTTTAGTTAATTTATGCAGAGTATTTGTTTGTACAGATACTCTGCATTTATTTTATATTTTTTTCAAAAGTATCATATATTTTTGAAGACAGAGGGGGTTATAGAAATGATACAAGTTGAAAATATTTCAAAGGAGTTTAAGAAGGTTATAAAACAACCTGGTCTGGTAGGAAGTGTAAAATCTTTGTTTAATCCTAAATCAGAGATAATTACTGCCGTAGACAATGTTAGCTTTAATGTGCCAGAGGGAGAAGTGCTTGGCTTTATTGGCCCTAATGGTGCAGGTAAGTCTACTGTTATTAAAATGCTTACAGGTATTTTAACACCAACATCTGGACAGTGTGTTATTAACGGTAAAATACCTCAAAAAGACAGAAAAAATTATGTGCGTGACATAGGTGTTGTTTTTGGTCAGCGTACACAGCTGTGGTGGGATTTGCCATTGGTAGAAACATATAGTGTATTAAAGGAAATTTACGAGGTTCCTGAAGATAAGTTTAAGAAAAGAATGGCTTTCTTGAATGAAGTACTTGATTTAGATTCTTTTATAAAAAGCCCTGTTCGTACACTTTCTTTAGGTCAGCGTATGAGAGCTGATATTGCAGCGTCTTTATTACATAGCCCAAAGGTACTGTTTCTTGACGAGCCTACTATTGGCTTAGATGTTGTTGTAAAAGATAATATCCGTAAGGCTATTGCTAAAATTAATCAAGAGGAAAAAACTACTGTTATCCTTACAACTCACGATTTAAGTGATATTGAATTGCTTTGCAAAAGAATTGTAATGATAGACAAAGGAAAAAATGTGTTTGATGGAAATTTGCAAGAGCTAAAAAGCAAATATGGTCAAATGCGAGAGCTTTGTTTTGAAACTGATGATTATGCAACAGTGGAAGAAAAGCTTAATTATACACAGCGTTTTAATACAAGTGATGACGATATTTCAATAAGTAAGGAGGGTGCAAACGTTACAGTTCGATTTAACAGCAATGTTGTATCAGTGCCAGATATTTTGGGATATACTTTATCAAATATAAATGTTAAGGACATTAATGTAAAGGACTCTGACATAGAGGAAATTATAAGAAGATTGTACAAAGAGGGGGTAGTGCAGTAATGAAAAGATTTTTACGCATATATAAACCCTTTACTAAAGCAGGTATTCAAGGTCTAATGGCTTATCGCTTTAATTTTCTTTGTTTTTTACTTGGTGAGCTGTTTAAGTGCTTTACAATGTTTTTTGTGTGGAAAGCAGTTTTTGAAAGCTCTAACAGCAGTACATTTATGGGCTTTACAATGACAGATATGACAGTATATCTGTTTATTACATTTTTGGCTGGATATATAACCAGCAGTGATGGTACTTATGCAGTTGGTGAGGAAATTCGTGATGGTTCTATAGCAATGCGAATGATAAAGCCAGTTAGCTTTGATATGGCTTTTTTATTCCAAGAGTTAGGTAATAAGCTGGTTATTATTATGCTGGTGTTGTTTCCAATTTGTATTGGTGTGGAATTTTATAAATTCTTTGCCTACGGTAAGGTAATGTTTGATGTTGCACATTTTGTGTTATTTTTAATAAGCTGTGTAATGGCGTATCTTATATCATTTTACTTTAATGTATGCTATGGCTTTATGGCTTTCTTTTTGAAAAACCTATGGGGTTCTAATCTTTTGAAGAATGTAATTGTAGACTTTTTATCTGGTGCAACCATTCCTCTTGCATTTATGCCAGAGGTTCTAAAAAATGTTCTTACATTCTTACCATTTTCATCTTTAAGCTATACACCGGTAATGATTTATATGGGTGTTTATTCCTACCCAAGAATTTTTGCGTTAATGGCATTGCAACTATTTTGGGTTATAGCTTTTTGGTTGTTTAGTAAGGTTATTTGGAATATAGCTGTAAAAAGATTATGCGTACAGGGTGGCTAATGATGTGAAAGCATCAAGCCGATTTTATAATGATAGGGGGTAACCTGATATGTTTAAGGAAATTAAAAGAATGTTAAGAATGCACCGAATTTTTATAGCACAAGACTTAAAAAAGATGATGGAATATAAGGTGGATTTTCTTACAGGTGCAGTAAGTATGCTGTTGATACAGGCTTTTAATATAGCTTTTTTATGGATAATATTCAGTCAAATTCCACAGCTTAAAGGCTGGAGCTATGACGAGATTATATTTATATATGGATTTTCTCTGCTACCAAAAGCCTTAGACCATTTGTTTACTGATAATTTGTGGAATGTTGGCTATCAAATAGTGGCTAAGGGTGATTTTGATAAGTATTTAACCAGACCTCTTAATCCTTTATTTACCGTTATAGTAGAGAGGTTTCAGGTAGATGCACTAGGTGAGCTTGTAGTGGGAATAGCACTTATTGCTTCCACTCTTGGTAAAGTGTCTATACAGTGGAGTGTGCTAAATGTTGTGTTATTCTTCCTTGTATTACCTTTTGCTATGTTGATATATACCGCATTGAAAACTGTAACAGCTGCTATAGCTTTTTGGTTGAAAAGAAGTGGACAGATAACTCACGTTGTATATATGACTAACGAGTTTTCTAAATATCCTGTAACTATATATAACAGCTTTATAAGAAATATTATTACATATATTCTTCCATTTGCTTTTACAGCCTTTTATCCTGCAAGCTACTTTTTAACAGGAGAAAATATTTTATTTAATATTGGTATGCCTGTTGTAATGTCTTTAATTTTAATGACAATAGCAGTATTTGTATGGAATAAAGGTATATCTGCTTATGAAAGTGCAGGGTCATAATGTACAATAATACTTAATATAATTTATGCCTATCTTATATATAGATAGGCATAAATTATATAAAAAAGAAAAAATTTTGTGCAAAAAATAATGTAAAGCTACAAAGTTGAACCAGCAAAGGTATCTCTTGCTTGACCTTTATCCAAGGGTATATTAGTATTAATATGTTATTTGCGGTAAAGGAGCAAAGAAAGATTATGAGTTATGAAATTATTATTTTAGATATTGACGGTACTTTAGTAAATTCAAAAAAAGTTATTACAGAACACACACTAAACACTTTAATTACATTGCAAAAACAAGGTAAAAAGGTTGCTTTGGCATCTGGCAGACCTGTACAGGGAATAGTAGGTCATGCAAAAACATTGCGTTTGGCAGAGTTTGGTGGTTACATTTTAGCTTATAATGGTGGTGCTGTTATTGATGTAAACAGTGATCAAGTTATATATAGTAAATATTTCCCAAATGAGATTATTCCTGAAATTTGTGAGGAATTAAAGGGTACAAATGTAACTATAAATACCTATGAAGCTGATAAGATTATAGAAGGTAACGCTATTAATAGCTATTCCGACATTGAATCTAAAATAGTTGGTATGGAAGCTAAATTTGTTGAGAATTTTGCAGAGTATGTGAATTTTGATATAAATAAATTGCTACTTGCAGGTGAACCAGAAGAAATTCTAAAATTAGAAAAGATTTTTGCTGAAAGATACAAGGGTGTAATAGAAGTGTTTAGGTCTGAGGAATTTTTCCTAGAGCTTGTACCCCTTGGTATTGATAAGGCTAAGTCTATAGATGTTTTGCTTAATAAAATAGGCTTAAATAGTAGTCAATGTATTGCTTGTGGTGACGGTTATAATGATATTACAATGATACAGTACGCTGGTTTGGGCGTGGCAATGGGCAACGCAGTTGACAAGGTTAAGGAGTCTGCTAATCTAATAGCCGACACCAATGACAATGACGGTGTTGCAAAGATTGTAGAAGAATATATGCTATAAAATAAAGGCACTATACCACGTTAAGTTTAGGTATAGTGCCTTTATTAATTTGTTAATCTTTTCTATTAATATTTGTCTAGGAAAGAATATTCCTTGCCCCCTGTTTTATACCCTGGAAAGGTATCTAAACAAACAGAATGTAAACTGTTAAAAATACATTTTTCTATATTTGGATTAGTCTTTTTTAGTTCCTTAATAAGTAATTTTATTTCTTGTCTTTTAGAATCGCTAATGCCTTCTTCGTTTGTTGTACAGTTTTCTGTAAAACGACAAGCACATTGGATAAAATCCAGTTTGTTATAATTTCTCCAAGCAATTATGGCATCTTCCTTTATGCAGTACATAGGTCTAATAAGCTCCATACCGTCAAAGTTGGTGCTGTGTAGCATTGGTGGCATTGTTTGTAACTGAGAGCCATAAAACATTCCTATTAAGGTTGTTTCAATAACATCATTAAAGTGATGCCCTAATGCTATTTTATTGCATCCCAAATCCTGTGCAATTTTGTACAAATGCCCTCTTCTCATTCTTGCACACAGGTAACAAGGTGATTTTTCTGTTTTATTGGCAACATCAAAAATGTTGGTTTCAAATATTTTAATTGGTACCTTTAATTTTTTTGCATTGCTTTCAATTTTATCTCTGTTAATTTTATTATAGCCAGGGTCCATTACAATGTACTCAACATCAAAGGGAATTTCGCTGAATTTATGTAATTGTTGCATTAGCTTTGCAAGCAACATAGAGTCTTTTCCGCCGGAAATACAAACTGCTATTTTATCGCCACTGTTAATAAGTTTATATTTTTTTACAGCTAATATAAAAGGATTCCATATTTGTTTACGATATTTTTTTACAATGCTTCTTTCCAGTATTTGGTGTTCCTGTAATTCTCTACTCATTATTTAGCTCCTTAATTTGTTGCTTATCTTAATTTAGCTTTATATCCACGGCTGTATAGCTTGCGAAGCTTTATTAGTCTAGGTCTGTTATAGCGTTGTATAATAACAAATAGTAGCTGAATTAATAAATCTAAAACAGATAATAAAAGAAATACGCCAAAATGCTCTAGTTGCGTATTACCAGGAATAAGAAAAACAAAAAACAGAGAGGTAAAACCTAGTATACCAACAGATAAATGTCCTAATTCAGCTATGCAACACTCTGTTATAAATCTGTTGATATATGCCTCGTCTATGTCTTCTGGTAATGAGTCACGTTGGAAATGAATCAGCTTACCTGCGTCTGGTAATTTGTCTTTCCATTTGGAAACTTTTATTTTTCTGTATAAAGCGCTTTCAAAATCTCTTTCTCTAAAAAGCCACCTGTTTTCATTAAAATATTTTTGTGGTACTAAAAATCTTACTAACCAAGGTACAGCTATGTTTACCGACAGCCAAAAAACAGCAAGATTAGCAGTTATGTACAAAACAAATTCAAAACTTTCAGGATTCTGCATAACATCGTTGCTTTTTGCAATAAAAGTTATAATATCTGTATCCAAAACACTATCATCGCCTTTATTTAGATATTCAAATAATTGTATCATAATATTTGATTTTTTTCAACAAAAAAATTATGTATAAAGTTGTTTTGCCCCTTGACAAAAATGGGACTAACTGCTAAAATAAACTTGTTATGCGTGTATGTGCATAAATGAAAATTCCTTGTCCCATTTTATGGGACCAATAGTCCAAAAGGAGGTGCAACGAGATGACAGAGACAGCTAGCGTTTATGAGTCAGTATTGGTTCTATCAATGAAACTTGGCGAGGAGGGTATCAACTCTACTATCGAGAAGTTTAAGGCTCTAATCACTAAGAATGCTACACTAGACAGCGTTGACGAATGGGGTAAGCGTAGACTTGCTTATATGATCAACAAAGAGTCTGAGGGTTATTATGTATTGTTTAACTTCACAAGTGAGGCTGATTTCCCAGCAGAGCTTGACAGACGTTACAAGATTACAGAAGGCGTTCTAAGATCACTTATCATCAAAAAAGATGCTGAGTAATTAATTTTATAAATTTTACGAATATATGTTGCCAGAAAGATGAGATGATTACTTATGTTGAATAATGTTATACTAATGGGTCGCTTGGTTGCTACACCTGAGTTAAGAACTACACCATCTGGTGTTTCTGTATGTAGCTTTACAGTTGCTGTAGAGCGTAGTTATGTTAAACAGGGTGAAGAGCGTCAGGCTGATTTTATTGATTGTGTGGCTTGGAGACAAAATGCTGAGTTTTTAACCAGATATTTTGCGAAGGGTCAGTTAGTTGCCCTAGAGGGTTCACTTCAAAAGCGTTCATATCAGGACAAAGACGGTAACAACCGTTATGTTACTGAGGTTGTTGTTGACAGTGTACACTTTACAGGTGACAGAAAAGATAGAGCATCAAGCGGAAGTTATGGTAATTATGGTGTTCCACTACCACAAGAGCCACCTATGCAAAATTCCGGTTCAATGGCTAACAGTACTTATACAAGTGGTATGCCAGAGGATTTTGAAGAGCTTCCTAGTGATGATGACCTACCATTCTAATTTTTTGATTAACGCAGTTTTTACTGTAGACTATATAAAGGAGCGATAAACATGGCTGAAAGACCAGAGAGAGATAATCGTCGTGGCGGCCGTAAGGGTCGTAGAAAGGTTTGTGCTTTTTGCGTAGATAAAGTAGAAAGCATCGACTATAAGGACATCAGCAAGCTTCGCCGTTATGTTTCAGAAAGAGCTAAGATTCTTCCTAGAAGAGTAACAGGCACATGTGCAAGACATCAGCGTGAGCTTACAGTTGCTATTAAGAGAGCAAGACACATTGCTTTAATTCCATATACAAGCGACTGATTCTATTTAGATTTACACACCGTCAACTTATTGTTGGCGGTGCTTTTTTTGTATCATTTTTGAAAAATGTCAATATAATGTTAATGTCATAAAGTATAAACATATGAAATTAGGGTAAAAATACTATTGTAGTTAATAACCATACTAAACATTTAAATATCAACTTTATAACTGCTTGTTACACAAGGGTTAAATGATGATTAATATAAATATACCGCAAGTAGTGCATAGTAAGGGGTAAAGATGTTTAGTGTAATTAAATTTCGGAGTGTGAAAATTGTGAACATTAAGCGTGGAGACATTTTTTATGCAGATTTAAGTCCTGTAGTTGGCTCTGAACAAGGGGGGATTCGTCCTGTTTTAATAGTACAAAATGATGTTGGTAACAAATTCAGCCCAACTGTTATTGCGGCGGCTATTACCAGCCAACAATCAAAGGCAAATCTGCCTACACATATACAGTTAGGTGCTAAAAGCAGTGGACTAATGAAAGATTCTGTTGTTTTGTTAGAACAAATACGCACTATAGATAAACAGCGATTAAAGGAAAAAATGGGTTGCTTAGACCCGCAAGCAATGAGCCAAGTTAACAAAGCAATAACTATCAGCTTTGGTTTGGGTTTGCAACAGCCTTCACAGTTGGAAAGCTACAGCCAGATGTCACAGGCTACATAAATGGTAGCTGTTGCTTGTTTTTTATAAAAAATGCCTGCTACACATACTGTGCTACATTATACACAAATGGTTATGTTTAATGGTAATTTTTGTAGCAGGCATTTTTGTTTTAATGTTATTATTGTTGCATGATTTATGTGTTAAATAGAATATTTTTTCTTGATGATTGGTAAAAATTAAATAAAATACTTATTATATTACAAAAAATCACACCTCTGTTAGGCAAGTTGCACAATTAATTTGATGTATTTTCTATGGTGACATAACATAATAGTTGATTTAATGTAATTGTAAATATTCAATAAATATGTTAAAATTAATCAATGATATGTAGCAATTATTGTGGTGCCATGGTTAATGGAGGCAATTATGGTGAAAAAATTATTAATAGGAGCAATGACTGCGATGTTTACTTTTTCTACGGTTATTTGTCCTGTAAATGTATTTGCTGAAGAAAATGCTTCGGCTAGTGCTGTTGAGTTGGACAAGCTTGCATATGACGGTGACGATTTGGGTGCTGTATATACTCCAGAGAGAACAACCTTTAAGGTGTGGGCTCCTGTTGCAAGTGAGGTAAAGCTGAATTTATACGCAACAGGTAGTGATGATGAGGAGGGAGCGAAAACTCTGGATTCATCACCTATGGATTATAATAAAGAAAACGGCGTTTGGAGTATAACAGTTGAAGGTGATTTGAAAAATGTTTACTATACTTATTCTATCACTAACAATAATGTAACAAACGAAACTATAGATATTTATGCAAAGGCTTGTGGTGTAAATAGCCAAAGGGGTATGGTTGTAGCTTTAGATGAAACTGACCCTGAGGGTTGGGAAAATGATGATTATGTTCTTTTAGACAATCAAACAGAAGCGATTGTTTGGGAAGTTCATGTTAGAGATTTTTCTAATCAGCAAGAAAGCGGAATTTCTGAAAAGCATAGGGGAAAGTACCTTGCTTTTACTGAAAATGGAACAGTTTTGTCAGGCAATGATACAACCTCTACAGGTATAGATTATCTAAAAAAATTGGGTGTTACTCACGTTCAAATAAATCCTTTTTACGATTTTGGTTCAATAGATGAAACAAAACCTAACACAGAGGCTTATAACTGGGGCTATGACCCTATGAATTATAACATTCCAGAGGGAAGCTATTCTACAAACCCTTATGATGGTAATGTAAGAATTAACGAGGCAAAGCAGATGATTAAGGCTTTGCACGATGCCGGTATTGGCGTTATTATGGACGTTGTTTATAATCATACCTACAAGTGGGAGGACAGTTCCTTTACAAAAACTGTGCCTAATTATTATTATCGTTTTGATGAAAATGGCAATTTCTTAAATTACTCTGCTTGTGGTAATGATACCGCTTCTGAAACTAAAATGTATAGCAAATTTATGGTTGAGTCTGTTTACTATTGGACTAAAGAGTACCATATAGACGGTTTCAGATTTGACCTTATGGGCTTACACGATGTTGACACAATGAATAAAATCCGTCAAAAGCTTAACACCATAGATGAAAGAATTATAATGTATGGTGAGGCTTGGGATTTAGGTGGCGTTGAAGGTGTAGAACTTGCTATACAGTCTAACATAAAAGATATTAACGGTGTTGCCGCATTTAATGACGGTTTTAGAGATGCTTTAAAGGGAGATAACTTTGAAGCTGTTGGCAAGGGATATGCTCAAGGTAAGAGTAATCCGGTGGCTATACGCAAAGGCGTTAAGGGTGCAACTGAAGAATGGGCTGTAACTCCTGTGGACACAGTGTCTTATATTTCTTGCCACGATAATATGACCTTTTATGATAAGCTAGTTGCTTCTGTATTAGGTACAAAGGATAAGAGCCTGTACAGAATGAGAAATAATCAGCTGGTAGAGATGAACAAACTTGGTGCTGCTTGCTTATATACATCACAGGGTATGGCGTTTATGGTAGCAGGCGAGGAAATGGCTCGTTCAAAAGACGGTGACCACAACAGCTATGTATCATCACCTACACTTAACCAAATAGATTGGAATAGCTTGATTAAATACGGCGATTTAGTGGCTTATTATAAGGGTTTAATAGATTTAAGAAAATCTTATGCTCCATTTACTGATAGCACTAATACCACTATTGATAGTATGAAAATATTTGAAAATACTGACAGTAAGGTATTTGCTTATATGATGGAAAATAAACTTGATGTTCAAAATCAATGGGATAAGGTAATCTGCTTATTTAACTCCGACCCTGAAAGAGATATTGAAGTTGAACTGGAAACAGATATTACTGAATGGGTAGTTGTAGTTAATAATACATCATCTGGTGTAGGTCAGCTAGAGCTTGTTACTGGTAATAAGGTTACTTTGCCAAAGTCTTCTGCAATGGTATTGGTTGATAAAGTAAGTTTTGAAAAAGCTAATATAAAGGCAGACACTTCTTATCAAGATTTGCTTCTTGCAAATGCCGACACAACAGAAGATGTTGTACAGACAGAAGAAACAACACAAATTACCACTGAAAAAGCTACTGCCTCAGCAACAAATGACAATAATGCATTAAAAAAGGCAGGGGTAATTGCTGGTGTTGTTGCTTGTGTAGCAGCTGTGGCAACAGTTGCAGGAATAGTTCTTTCTAAAAAGAAGAAAAAATAATTAAGTAATCATTCTGCATAGCAGAGATTAAAATATATTTCACAGGGAGGAAAAAAAGTGAAGCTTAATAAAATAATTGCAGCTGCCTTAGCTGTAATGATGGTTGGTAGCACAGCTTCTGTTGCTGTTTCAGCAGCTGACGCAAACTCTACAAATCCATACGAGGCACAGGCTGCAAGATACGATGAACAGGCATATTATGGTGGAGACCTAGGTGCCAACTATACTGCAAAGAAGACTATATTTAAATTGTGGTCACCATCTGCATCAGCAGTAACACTTAACTTGTATTCAACAGGTAGTAACAGTGAAAAAGATGCAACAAAGTTAAGTTCAATGGAAATGAAAAAGGGCGACAAAGCTGTTTGGGAAATTACTATTGAAGGTGACTTGAAAAATGTTTACTACACATACAGTGTTACAAACAATGGTGTAACAGTAGAAACAGCAGACCCTTATGCTAGAGCAGCCGGTGTAAACGGTGAGCGAAGCATGGTAGTTGATTTGGACTCTACAGACCCTAAGGGCTGGTCAGAGGATAATAAATTTACAAGAGTTGCTAATCAGTCAGATGCAACTGTATGGGAAGTTCATGTAAAGGACTTTACTTATGACGAGGCTTCTGGTGTTAGCAAGGCTAACCGTGGTAAGTATCTTGGTTTTACAGAAAAAGGCACAACCTTAAACGGTGAGGGTAAGGTTGCTACAGGTATGGATTATCTTGCTGACCTTGGTGTAAACTATGTTCAGATTACTCCATTCTATGATTATGGTTCAGTTGATGAAGCAGGTCCAGATACTCAGTTTAACTGGGGTTATGACCCTAAAAACTATAATGTACCAGAGGGTAGCTATTCATCAAACCCATATGATGGTAATGTAAGAATTAATGAAGCTAAGCAAATGATTAAGAGTATTCATGATAACGGTATGGGCGTTATTATGGACGTAGTTTATAATCATACATATTCTACAAACTCTGTTTTCCAAAATACTGTTCCAGATTATTATTACAGAATGTTACCAAACGGTAATTTCTCAAGTGGTTCTGGTTGTGGTAACGACACAGCTTCTGAGCGTGAGATGTACAGACAGTATATGATTAACTCTGTTGTTTATTGGGCAACAGAATATCATGTAGACGGTTTCCGTTTTGACTTGATGGGTCTACATGATGTTGAAACAATGAATATGATTCGTGAAGCTCTTGATAAGGTTGACCCAGACATTATTATGTATGGTGAAGGCTGGACAATGACTTCAACATTTGATAAAGATGCTAAGGGTGCTACACAGGCTAATGCTAAAGAAATGTCATCAAGAATTGGTTTCTTCAACGACCATATCCGTGACAGCATTAAGGGTAGCGTATTCTCAGCAACAGGTAAAGGTTATATTCAGGGTGATGCTTCTGGTGCTAAGGGTATCTCTTTTGGTCTATTAGCTAATACAACTGGTGGTAACTGGAAAGCAACTGCTCCAGAGCAGACAGTTACATACGCTTCTTGTCACGATAACGCAACAGTATATGACCGTTTGGTTTATTCTTGCGGTGGTGAATTTACAGAGCGTTATGACAACTTTGTTCAGATGAACAAGCTAAGTGCTGCTATAACATTTGGTTCACAGGGTGCATCATTTATTCTTGCAGGTGAAGAATTTGCTAGAACTAAGCTAGGTGATGAAAACAGCTATAAGTCATCTCCTGATTTGAATAAGTTGGATTGGAACAGAGTTGTTGAGTATGGTGACCTTGTTTCTTATTACAAGGGTATGCTTGAGTTTAGAGATTACTTTGCTCCAGTAAGAACAGCTACAGCATTAGATGGTGTAACAGCTGTTGGCGATACTAAAACAGGTATCATTCAGGCAACATATGCTAACCAAGACTTTGATTGGAAAAATGTTGTAATGTTGTTTAACAACGCTACTGAGGCACAGACAGTAGAACTAGCAAACACACTTCCAGACAGCTGGGTTGTTGTTGTAAACGGTCAGCAGGCTGGTGTTGCTAACCTAGGTGAGGTTTCTGGCAGAACTGTTACAGTTCCAGCTGGTGAGGCTCTATTCCTTGTTGACAAGGCTAGCTATACAGCTTCTGATGTTACATCTAGCAAGGGTGTTGTAGAAGTTCGCCACATTGATGAGGCAACAGGTAAGATTATGTCTACTGTTACAATGTCTGGTGAAGTAGGCGATTACTACTATACACAGAGAAGCAGTAACTATAGCCTATATTACAATGCTTCTAAGGTTGTAGGTAATGTAGAGGGTACTTACACAGAGGGCAAAACTATTGTAGAGTATTACTATGCTCCTAACGTAATTAAGTTTAACGATGTAAGTGGTGATAACAAAGTATCACTTACAGATGCAGTTTTAATTCAGAAGGCTATTGTTGGTCTTGTTCAGCTAACAGATGAGCAGGCTAAGAATGCTGATGTTAATATGAATGGTAAAATTGACCTTGCAGATGCAATTCTTGTTATGAAGAACCTACTTGGTTATGCTGCTCCATATTCAATAGGTACAGTAACAGTTGAGTATGTAGACGAGAATGGCAACAAGCTAAAGGCAGATACAGTTTCAACAATGAAGGCTGGCACAGAGTATGCTGTAGAGCCACTTACAGTTAGCTATTATAAGTTAATTGAAGATAAGCTACCAACAAATGCAACAGGTACTGTTTCAGTTGGTAACACAGTTGTTACTTATGTTTATAAGCTAGACGCAGTTTCAGTTACAATGCACGTTCAAATGCCAGAGGGTTCAAGCACAGTTCCTAACCTATATGTTTGGGAAGACGAAGCTGGTGAAATAGCTGCTTGGCCAGGTACTCCTATGACAGATGCAGACGGTGACGGTTGGTACGAGCTAAAATTCGCAACAAGTGGCACATATAACTGGATTGTAAATGATGGTACATCACAGACAGCTGATATGAAGGGCCACAGTGGCGACCAGTGGGTAGTTATGGAAGATATGACAACTCCAAAGGTTGTTACTACAACTGTAAATGTTAAACTAGCTGATGGCGTTAACGTAGAGCCAAACCTATATGTATGGCAGACAGCAGTACAAACAGGCGAGAAAGACTATAACCCACTTGGTAACTGGTCTGGTAAGCAGATGACAGACTTTGACAAGGACGGTTGGTACACAATCAACTTCTATTGTAAGGGTGAAGGTCAGTATAACTGGATTGTTAACTATGCAGATGGTGCTCAAACAGCTGACAATGTAGATTATTCAGGTAATCTATGGATTGTAATGGCTGACAAAACTACAGCAAGTACAGTTACACCTGAAAAGCCATAATCACAAATAAATTGACTAATAAAGTCTTTTATAATTTAGATTAAAAGCTACACCACAAGGTTTTTTCCCTGTGGTGTAGCTTTTTCTAATTGTCTTTAGAACTTTGGATAAAAAGACAATATTACACTCACAACCAATAATTACTACACCTACAAATTAGAAAGAAACTTGAAATAGTTCTTAAAATATTGTATAGTATAACCAATAAACCATATAAAACTCTAATAAAAACTCTTAATTTTTTATACCGAAGTAAGGTTTATATGTTTTAGCAAAATGGTAATATAGAAGTATTTATATAATGAAAGAAGTAATATGTATGTATAATCCAAAATCAAAGTTGGCAGAAGAATTTATAAATTATCAAGAAATTCTAGATTCTCTTGCATATGCTGACAGTAATAAAAATAATAAAGATTTAATTAAGCAGATAATTGATAAAGCCAAAAAGTATAATGGTATATCTCACAGAGAGGCACTGCTATTGCTAGACTGTGATGATGATGAGCTTAATAAGCAAATTTTTTCATTAGCAAAAGAAATAAAACAAAAATTCTATGGAAATAGAATAGTAATGTTTGCTCCCCTGTATTTGTCAAATTATTGTGTAAATGGCTGTGTATACTGCCCATATCATTATCAAAATAAAAATATAAGTCGCAAAAAACTTACTCAAGAAGAAATAGAAAAAGAGGTTATTGCACTACAGGATATGGGGCATAAACGCCTTGCTTTAGAAGCTGGTGAAGACCCTGTAAATAATTCTATTGAATACATTTTAGAAAGTATAAAAACAATATATTCAATAAAACATAAAAATGGTGCAATTAGACGAGTAAATATAAATATTGCTGCTACTACTGTAGAAAATTATAAAAAACTTAAAGATGCTGGAATAGGCACATATATACTTTTCCAAGAAACCTATCACAAAGAAAATTACGAAGCTCTGCACCCAGTTGGTCCAAAGCATAATTATGCTTATCATACAGAAGCTATGGATAGAGCAATGGAGGGTGGCATTGATGATGTAGGCTTAGGTGTTTTGTTTGGATTAAATATGTATCGTTATGACCTGACTGGTTTATTAATGCATTCCGAACATCTAGAGGCAACCTTTGGCGTGGGGCCACATACTATAAGCGTACCAAGAATTTGTCCTGCTGATGATATAAACCCAGATGATTTTTCTGATGCTGTTTCAGATGATATTTTTGAGAAAATTATTGCTGTTATTCGTATAGCAGTGCCATATACTGGTATGATAATCTCTACAAGAGAATCTAAGGCTACACGAGAAAAAGCCTTGGCATTGGGAATTTCCCAAATAAGTGGAGCATCAAAAACAAGTGTTGGTGGCTACTGTACACCTGAACCGGAAGAGGAAAATTCTGCTCAATTTGATACAAGCGACAAACGCACCCTTGATGAAATAGTTAACTGGTTAATGAAGCTGGGGTATATTCCAAGTTTTTGTACAGCCTGTTACAGAGAGGGGAGAACAGGTGACCGATTTATGACCCTGTTAAAAGCAGGACAAATTGCAAACTGCTGTCAACCAAATGCTCTTATGACCTTAAAGGAGTATTTGGAGGATTATGCAAGTCAGGATACTAAGGAGATTGGTGAAGCTTTGATTATTAAAGAGCTTAACAACATACCAAATGAAAAAGTAAAGGGTATTGCACAAGAATATATTTCAAATATTCATAATGGCAAGCGTGACTTTAGATTTTAATAAAAAATTTAGGGAGGCATTATATATGAGCCTAAACTCAACACCAAAAGCAAACCGACTTCATATAGGAATATTCGGCAGGCGAAATGCAGGAAAATCCACCTTAATAAATGCACTAACAAACCAAGAAATATCTGTGGTATCTGACATTGCAGGAACAACAACTGACCCTGTGTATAAATCTATGGAGATTACAGGCATTGGTGTCTGTGTATTTATTGATACAGCCGGTTTTGATGATTATGGTGAGTTGGGTGAATTGAGAATTTCTCAAACTAACAAGGTGTTGGAAAAAACGGATATTGCAATTTTGGTGTTTGCTTATGAAATATCTGATTTTGAACAGCAGTGGGTTGAAAATCTTTTAGAAAAAAATATCCCTATAATTCCTGTTATTAATAAAGCAGATTTATGTACACCAACTGAAGATTTTATAAACGCTGTTGCCACCCTATGTAAAAAAACTCCAATAGTAATAAGTGCGGGCAGTAATGTTGGTATAGATGCATTGCGAGAAGAGGTTATTTCAACTGTGCCAGAAGATTTTGATGCAGTTTCAATTACAGGTAAGCTGGTTAACCAAGGTGATTTAGTAATGCTTGTTATGCCACAGGATATTCAAGCACCTAAGGGCAGACTTATACTTCCACAAGTGCAAACCATTAGAGAACTTTTGGATAAAAAGTGTACTGTTATAAGCTGTACCACAGATAAAATACAACAAAGCTTAGATTCTTTAACAAAGCCACCAAAGCTAATTATTACAGATTCTCAGGTGTTTAAGGAGGTTTATCAGCAAAAGCCAAAGGAAAGCCTGTTAACCTCTTTTTCAGTTTTATTTGCACAGTATAAAGGTGATATAAATTATTTTATTAATTCTGTACAAGTGCTTAATAACCTAAAGCCAAATGCCAATATACTTATAGCAGAAGCCTGTACTCATACACCAATAAATGAAGATATTGGCACTGTTAAGATACCAAATATGCTTAGAAAAAAATATGGCAACAATATAAAAATAACCAATGTAAACGGTAATAACTTTCCAGCGGATTTAACCCCATACGACATTATTATTCATTGTGGTAGCTGTATGTTTAACAGAAAATATGTACTGAATCGAGTTGAAAGTGCAAAACAGCAGAATATACCAATGACAAATTACGGAATTGTTATTGCCTACTTATCAGGTATATTGGACAAAATAGATTATTAAAATATAAGCTCTCAACCCCAGCCTTATTATATTGGCTGTGAGTTGAGGGCTTTATGTTGTTATTAATGTGATAATTGATATGTTTTTATGTTGAACACTATTTGAATAAATGAACCTGAAACTAATAATGTTAATCCTGTAATTATTGAAAAGCCTAGGGCAAGTCCTAGCAATGCTAATACAACTCCTACACCAATTAGTGTGTTAGCACAGATACCAACTGTTTTATATGCGGCTTTGTACAAAATTTGCTTTTGAGCTTCGTCAGTTTGATTTTCTGCTGTTGTAAATGTTCTCATATCCATAACATTAAAATTTATATTTGGAGTAAGCATATTATTAAGCTTATATATTTTTTGTAATATAAACATTTCTACAAACATTGATATTCCTATGATTATAGGTATAACATTTACAATAACATTTTCCTTTGTATCTATATCAAAAATATATTTAAATGCTAGTATTGCTAATATCATACTAACTGTATAAAGTATTGTTGTTACTACTGATAGTAAATCTACTTGTTTGTCAGCCTTGTCAAATAGGCTGTCATTGGTTTGTGCTTCTATTACTAGCTTTTTAACTTTTTTGTATACTATTATTATAACAGCAGAACCAATAGTAGATATTATAAGAGAAATTAATACAGATAAATTATAAATATATGGAATAACTTTTGCAGATAGTCCTTTTATTGCGTCTGCACTTAATAAATCCATTCCGGAAAGTAATCCAATAGCAAAGCCTACAACAATACATATTATAAAACCAACTTTGCTTACAGAGTTTGATTTTTTAGTCTTTTCTTTTTTGTTTTTAATACTTTTCTTGTCTAAAATATTTCCCTTTACGTTACTCATTACTTAATCCTCCTGATAATCGAAAACTTCTTCTACTGTTGCACCAAAAACCTTTGCTATTTTTAGTGCTAGTACCACACTGGGAGAATAATCTCCTCGTTCTATTTGGCTTATTGTTTGTCTAGATACCCCAACCATTTGACCTAGCTGACTTTGATTTACATTTATTCTGGCTCGGTACTCCTTTAGTTTGTTGTAAAGTGGCATTAACCACGCCTCCTTCTTAATTAGTGTTTAATATTAAATTTTGTTGTACAACTGTTGACAGAATATAAATGACAATGATTATTTACATATTGACAACTATCCTTGTCAAC
This sequence comes from Acutalibacteraceae bacterium, assembly GCA_036549705.1. Lineage (GTDB taxonomy): Bacteria > Bacillota > Clostridia > Oscillospirales > Acutalibacteraceae > CAG-964. Next base: position 19,683 of record JAXKHT010000073.1, read on the forward strand.
GATATATTAGCATATGACAACTATAGTTGTCAACACTTTTTCGAAAAATTTTTTTCACCACAAATTATCAACAACATATAGTGAATATAAGGGAGTGTAAATAAGATTGTTAAAAACTTAACATATGTTTTTTATAATTGTTTTATTGTAATCTGTACAACCTTGTATATTCAGCAACAATACTTTTTGTTTTCCCTCTATTTATTGAAACAGTTTTTACAAACTGTTTCCAAAGCGATAATAGAAAGGAGTAATAGAATGGGCAGTTACAGAAAGATATACATAAAAGTATATTCAGATGGTACATTGGCTCCAACAAATAATATACTAGGTTATATGGGTGAGCATAATGCAGTTGCACTACAGTTTGAATTACCTGTAGAGTTAATTAACGAAAATCTTGCTTATACTCTTACATTTGAGGATAACAATGGTGTAGTAAACACTGCTATTGTACCTAATAATACCCTTTTATTTTCTGTACCACAGGCATTAACAGAATGTAAAACTCAACAGCTACAGCTGTGTATTATAAATGGCGAGGATATAATACTTAAAAGCGATAAACTTACTATGAAGCTATTGCCAAGTGTTGATAATGCCAGTCAGGCAGAAAACAAATATATGGGTCTATTAGAAGACACTGCAACTCATTTTCAAGCATTAATAAAACAGCTTGGGGATACTGATTTGTCAAATTTTAAGGGAGTTATCTCTATTGAAAAGACAAGCACAAAGGGCTTAACAGACACTTACACTGTAACATATACAGACGGCTCAACAAGTAATTTTACTGTTACAAACGGTGCAAAGGGCGACAATTATATTATTGATGATAATGATTATTTACAAATTGCACAGCTGGTTTATAACAGATATATAGCGTCAACAAATGCACTGTTAGAAACAAGACTGATCGGTGGTGATGTAGGTGGCTAATCTTGAGGAAAACGTACAACAGGCTATAAGTGATTTTAATAGTATAAAATCAGCCATTGAAACAAGAGGAGCTATTACAATAGGCAACACCCCTACAAAGGAGTACGGAGATTTTATATTGGCTATTCCTGTTGAGGATATATATGAGGTTTTTAATAAATTTCTACTAAACGAGGGAATAGGAGAGCTTGTTTTTCCAGAGGGTTTAACAGCAATACCTAATAGCTTTTGTTTAAAAAAGAAATCATTAACAGGTGTTGTTTTTCCAAGTTCGTTGCTTACTATTGGTTCATCGGCATTTCATTCCTGTCAAATTTCAACTCTTGTAATTCCAAAGGGAACTACAACACTGGGGCAATATTCCTTTGGGTTTGGTGTGTTAGAGAAAATTACTCTGCCTAATACTTTAACAAGTATTGATGATACAGCGTTTTTCCAAAATACAAAATTATCTTCTGTAACATTAGATCAGGGTTTTAACTGTAGTCTAAATTTACAAAGTAGCACAAATTACAGTGTTGAAACTCTTTTGGGTATGTTAAATGCGTTGGCAGATAGAACAGGAAAAGATACTGCAACTCTTACTTTAGGAAGTGCAAATCTTTCAAAATTGACAGATGCTCAAAAGGGAATTGCTACCCAAAAAAATTGGATTTTAGCGTAAGTGTTAGGGGTGAAAATTTATGATTTTAATAGATACAAAGCTATCTCCTGATAAAGGTATGCACTTAATGCACAAGGCAACTGGAAATGTTTTTGAGGGAGATATTTACATACCTAACACATTAACCACAGACGATTTTGAAGAAATTACAGCAGAAAAATATAATCAGCTTATAGATATGAAATTTTCAAATTCAGAAGGTGAAAATATGACTAAATATGAATATGAGGAGCTTAAAAACAGAATAGCAACTGTTGAAGCAACCTCTACAGAAAATTCAACACAAATAACACAGGTTCAAGAGGCTTTGTGTGAGATATATGAACAAATTGAAGAATAACTATAGAAAGGATTTGATAAAATGGCAGTAATATACGCAACGCTTATTATAAAAGGTAAAAAGAATTACATTAATGTGCCAAACAAGCTAAAGCAACAGGTAAAAGAGATATTAGTTGATTTAGATTGTGAGCATCTGGTAATAGAATAAGGAGTGATACCGAATGTCGATTATTAATACATTAACCGCATATGCAAAGGCAGAGGTAGGCAATAAGGGTACAAAGTACCGTAAATGGTTTTACAATCGTGAGAGCGACTATTACGGTGTAAACTGGTGTGCCGTTTGGATTAGTTGGCTTTATAACAAAGTTAACGGATTAGACAAGTATATGATAAAAACAGATGGTGCAGGTACCATTGCAAGATTAAGTGATGGTAAATATGGTAAATGGTACGAGCCAAAGGAAATATCACCACAAGAGGGCGACATAATTATGTTTCGCTGGGGTGGAAGTTACACAGACAAGTACCATAGCGACCATGTTGGCTATGTTTATAAGGTGGACAGCACTTATGTTTACTCTATAGAGGGTAATACAGGCTCTGCAAATGCAGATACATCAACTGTTATGTATAAACGCTATAGCAAAACAAACAGCAATATAAAAGGATATTACAGACCGAATTATGAAACAACTGAAACAACCGAAAGTGAGGGAAATGTTATGAATTTTGAAAAAGGTGATAAAGGCGACGGTGTATTGGCATATAAGTCACTTTTAATGCAGGCTAAACTTCTTGGGATAATATCTTCAGCAGTTGACGAAACTAACAGCTTTGGAGATGGCACTGAAAAGGCAACTTTAGAGGTTCAAAAAAAGTTTAAGTTGGAACAAGACAAGATTGCAGGTGTAAAAACTATTACAGCATTACGCAATACTATAAATACACAGTTCAAAAATCTAAAAAATCATTTCATTAACAGTACCATAGATTATTTAGAAAAGGAACTGGTATAATGGAAGACGTATTGGTGGCGTTAATTGGACTTTTAGGTTCAGGCTGTGGTGCATTAGTTGGTATAGTATTACAATCAAAATTAATAAAATATAGAATTGAACAGCTAGAGGAAAAGGTTAACAAGCACAACAATTTAATACATCGTGTATATCAAACAGAAAAGGAGCTACAACTACACGATGAAAAAATAACAGTTGTAAATCACCGTATAACAGATATTGAGGAGGCGATAAGAAAGTGAACGTAATAACAGATGTAACAACACTGGTTGCTGTGTTGGGAGTACTTGCCTTTGTTGTAAGTGTAATCAGCCAGTTGGTTAAGGATATGGGTTTTGTAAACGATTTGCCCGTTGCATTAACATCTACCATAATTTCCGTAATTTTAACTGTTCTTTCGTATATAGGGTACTGTTCATATGCAGTTATATCTGTTGAATGGTATATGGTGGTGGCGTCTGCTGTTGCTGGTTTTATTGTTTCTTATATATCCTTGTATGGTTGGAAAAAGGTTTGTGATTTATACAAAAAGCATAAGAAAAATTAATTTATATATTTGTAATAGATTTGAATATCTGTTACAAATATAACGAAAAAAGCCACACCGTTTTTTACGGTGTGGCAAATTTACTTTTGACAGGAAAAATTACTTATTATCCTCAATGTACTTAACAAGGTCGCCTACTGTCTTTAGGTTCTCAATCTCAGAATCTGGAATTTCAACCTCAAATTCCTCTTCGATTGTCATTAGTAGGTCTACAACGTCAAGAGAATCTGCACCTAGATCATCCTGAATTGTTGTGTCAGCTGTAATTGCATCTTCCTCTGCGTCAAACTGGTCAGCAAGAATGCCTTTTACTTTTTCTAGTACCATAATAAATTTCCTCCATTTTTTATAATTTTTTACTTTACAGATATACGGTAGACAAAGCCACTATTTTTTGTTACAATGTTAAAGTAACATTTTACCTGTAAGGCAAGTAAATTTATTTACAAAATTATATTATTGGTAAAATGACACTTTGTCAATATGATTTTGAAAATTTTTAAAATAATTTTTATTTTTCAATAACTTTAACTAAAAAATACTGAAATGAGGTTTTTTCTATGTCAAAAAAGAAGTATGCAGTTATAGGTCATCCTATTGGTCATACAATGTCACCTTTTATTCATAACAGATTATTTCAACTTGCAGGTATAGATGCTGAGTATTCAGTTATAGATGTAGCACCTGAAATGCTTGCAGAGGATTATAAAAACACATTGTCAAAGCTGGACGGCTTTAACATTACAATTCCACATAAATCAGCAATTATTCCTTCTTTAACAGGTCTTGACAAAAAAGCTGAAATGTATGGCAGTGTAAACACTGTAGATGCCAATGGTATGGGCTATACAACAGACCCAGACGGATTTTTACAGGCTCTTAAAGCAAATGGTATAGCTTTAGAGGGTAGCGTTGTTATTGTTGGTACAGGTGGTGTGGCTAGAACAATGGCATTTGAAGCTGCAAGGGCTGGTGCAGACCTTACTATTGCTGTAAGACGAGAGGACATTCATATGGTTGCAAAGCTTGCTTGCGAGATTATGACAAAAACTGTTCACCCAAGCATAGAAACCTGCTATATAGAGAGATTAGGCACATTTGAAAAGCACATTGATTTGCTTATTAATGCAACACCATTGGGTATGCACCCTAATATTGACAGTATGGCTGTAACAGAGGATATTATTGAAAAAAGTAATGCTGTATTTGATGTGGTTTACAATCCTTTGGAAACTAAACTTGTAAAAACAGCAAAGGCTATGGGTAAAAAAGCTGTTGGCGGTATGGATATGCTTGTATGGCAGGCAGTTGTATCTCATCAAATATGGGACGGTTCTACATATTCAGTAAAGGATATTGAACAGCTTTGCAAAGATGCTTCAGCAGAGCTTGAAAAGAATTTCTAAGACAAAAATTTTTTTGATGTCTTGCAAAAAATATACAATTTACAGGAAAAGATGATGAATTTGAAAAAGAAAAATATTGTACTTTGTGGATTTATGGGCAGTGGTAAAACTACTGTTGGTAAACAGCTTGCTCGTATTTCCAGTATGAAATATATTGATATAGACCAGTATGTAGAGCATAAGGAAGGTAAAACTATAAGCGATATATTTGCAGAATTTGGCGAGGATTATTTTAGAGATTTAGAGCATAAAGCATCTGTAGAGCTTGCTGAAAAGGATAACTGCATAATAGCTGCTGGTGGTGGTACTTTACTGTTTGAAAGAAATGTAGAGGCTTTAAGAAAAAATAGTATAATTGTACTGCTAAATGTGCCATTAAATAGCATAAAATATCGTCTGCGTAACGATACAAGGCGTCCTTTACTGCAACGACCAGACAAAGATAAGGTTATGGAGGAGCTATACACAAAAAGGCTTCCAATATATACTCAGGTGGCAGATTATGTTGTAAATGCTAATAAACCTCCATTGGCTGTAGCAGAGGATATAAAAAAGCTGTTACTTAAATAGTAAAAAAGCAGGTGTATTTATGAATATAGTAATTTCTGGTCTTGGTATTATAGGTGGTTCCTATGCTAAGGCAATAAAAAAATTTACAGACCACACAGTTATAGGCGTAAACAGAAGTGAACGCCCTTTGCAGTTGGCATTAGAATGTGGTGCTATTGATAAAATAGGTACTGTAGATGATTTGAAAACAGCTGATATGATTATTTTGGGTACATATCCAAAGGCGGCTGTTGAGTTTGTAAAAAATAATGCAGATTATATAAGCAAGGAATGTATTGTTATAGACACCTGTGGTATAAAAAGCGAGATTTGTCCACAAATGGTAGAGTTGTCTGAAAAATATGGTTTTACCTTTGTTGGTACACATCCAATGGCAGGTAAAGAGGTAAATGGCTTTGAGGCATCTTGTGATGACTTGTTTCAAGGAGCGTCTTGTATTATAGTTCCTTGCAAAGCTAAGCAACAGACTGTTGATTTTATAAAAGATTTTGCAAAATCTCTTGGCTTTACAAAAACACCAGTTGTTACCCCACAGGTACACGACAGAATGATAGCATTTACATCTCAGGTGCCACACGTATTGGCTTGTGCTTATGTGCTTAGCCCTGTTTGCAGAAATCACAAAGGTTTTTCAGCTGGCAGTTATAGAGATGTATCAAGAGTTGCTAAAATAAATGCAGAGCTTTGGACAGAGCTGTTTTTAGAAAATAAAGAGCCTTTAACCGCAGAGCTTGACACATTAATAGATAATCTATCTCGTTTGCGTAACAGTATAGCAGATTCTGACAACGAAAGTTTGTACGAACAGCTACAGGCAGGCAGACAGGTTAAGGAGGATTTAGGGGAATGAAAAAGTTATTTGTAGCAACAGGTAAACCCTACGAAATATTAATCCAGCGTGGTATTTTAGATAGATGTGGTGAAGAGGTACGAAAGGTATCAAAAGCTAAAAAGGCTATGATTATTTCTGAAAGCAATGTTTTCCCTTTGTATGGTGAAAGAGTTGTAAATTCAATGAAAAATGCTGACTTTGAAGTTTTCACCTTTGTTTTTGAAGCAGGAGAGCATAGCAAAAATTTGGAAACTATATATGCAATGTATAACGCATTGGCTGACAACGGTTTAACTAGAGGTGACATTATAGTTGCCCTTGGTGGTGGCGTAACAGGAGATATGTCTGGCTTTGCAGCGTCAACCTATCTTAGAGGTATCGACTTTGTACAAATACCTACTTCACTTCTTTCACAGGTTGACTCCTCTGTAGGTGGAAAAACAGGCGTAGATATTCCACAGGGAAAAAATCTTGTAGGTGCGTTTTGGCAACCTAATGTAGTGTTAATAGACCCAGATACTTTAGATACACTTACTCCACATTTCTTTGCAGATGGTATGGGAGAGGTTATTAAATATGGTTGCATAAAAAGTGCTGAATTATTTGAAACCTTAGAGAACGAAAATGCTAAAGATATTGTAGATGAAATTATTTACCAGTGTGTAAAAATAAAGAGAGATGTTGTTGAAAAGGACGAGCGTGACCACGGAGAACGAGCTTTGCTTAATTTTGGTCACACACTGGGACACGCTATTGAAAAAGAGCATAATTTTAAGGATATATCACACGGTCAGGCTGTTGCAGTTGGTATGGTTATGATGACAAAAGCAACAGAAATGGCTAAACTTACACCAGCAGGCACAGCAGATAGAATTGCAAAGCTGTGCGAAAAATATAATCTTCCTACTACAGATAATACAGAAGTAGAGAACATTGTAAAAAGCTCTTTCTCAGATAAAAAGAGTGGTAATAGTGATATATCACTTATTATACTTGACAAAATAGGAGAAAGTAGAATATACCCTGTTGCTAAAGCGGATATGCTTAAATTTGTGACAGGGCAAGTATGATTGATTTCATATATTTAGCTGACATTGAGGTTATGTAGATTTGTTTAACCTCAACAATTTGTACAGTAAAAGGATAACATCAACCACATAAGAAAACTGGAGGAAATGAAATGAGTAATGTAATAGTAAGTCCGTCACTTTTTAACGGAAAGGTGACTTTGCCACCGTCAAAAAGTGATGTACACCGTGCTATTCTTTGTGCGTCCTTGTCAAAGGGTAAAAGTGTTATATCACCTGTAGATTTGTCCCAGGATATTTCTGCAACAATAGATTGTGCAAAAGCATTGGGGGCAGAAATTACAATACAGGGTAATACAGCCTATGTTGACGGTACTAATTTGTTTTGTAATAAAACAGCTACATTAGACTGCCGAGAGTCTGGCTCTACTTTACGTTTCTTTATACCGGTTGCAGGTGTAGGTGGTGTTAATACTACTTTTATTGGTAAGGGCAGACTTCCTCAGCGTCCTATTGGCATATATTTAGATTGTTTGCCACAGGCTGGTGTACAGTGCAAAACAGAGGGTGGGTTACCTCTTGAAATTACAGGTAAGCTACAGGCTGGTGAATTTACTGTGCCTGGTAATGTTAGCTCCCAATTTATAACAGGCTTATTATTGGCATTGCCTTTAACTGGGGAAGACAGTAAAATAATTCTTTCATCAGCATTAGAGTCAGTTGGCTACATAAATATGACAATACGCACTATGGCACAGTTTGGTGTTATAGTTGAAAAAACTGATTACGGATATTTTATAAAGGGTGGTCAGCAGTATAAGCCTTGTGATTATACCTGCGAGGGCGACTGGTCACAGTCAGCCTTTTTTATGGCTGCTGGTGCATTAGGCGGAGAAGTAACCCTAAAAGGCTTGCGTACTGATTCTTTGCAGGGTGACAAAGAATGTTTAGAAATATATAAACGCTTTGGTGCTAATGTTACAGAAAATGAAAATGGTATAACAGTTAAAAAGTCCCAATTAAAGGGAATTGACATTGATGCAACTCAAATACCAGACCTTGTTCCAATTCTTGCAGTAACGGCGGCATTTGCACAGGGTACAACAAATATTTACGGTGCAGAAAGACTGCGTATAAAAGAAAGTGACCGTCTTAATGCTATTTCTACTTGCCTTAATAAAATAGGGGCAAAGGTTACAGAAAAGCCTGACGGTTTAGTTATACAGGGTGTTGATAATGCAACAGGTGGTACAGTAGAGGGCTTTAATGACCACAGAATAGTTATGTCTATGTCTATGGCTGTTGCAAAAAGCACAAATAATATAGAAATTACAGATAGAGAAAGTATAAATAAATCCTACCCTGCTTTCTTTAATGATTATATAGCTATTGGTGGTAGGGCAGAGTTAATATAAGGAGGCACAGCAATGTCATCTTGTTGGGGTAATAAAGTTAAAATATCAATATTTGGTGAAAGCCATGGTAAAGGTATAGGGGTAGTGGTTGACAATTTGCCAGCCGGCGAAAAAATAGATTGGGAACAGGTGCTTATGCATATGGGCAGAAGAGCCCCTGGTAAGGATAAAACAGCTACACCTCGTCTTGAAAAGGATTTTCCTAATGTTTTAAGCGGTATGCTGGACTACACCACAACAGGTACTCCTTTATGTGCAGTAATTGAAAATACAAATACTCGTTCTGGTGACTATGGCAATTTGTTAACCTCACCAAGACCAGGTCATGGTGATTATCCTGGTTTTATTCGTTACAATGGTTTTAATGATATTCGTGGTGGTGGCCATTTTTCAGGCAGACTTACTGCACCTATTGTTTTTGCAGGCTCAATATGCAGACAAATACTTGAAAAGCGTGGTATTAAAATTGCTTCTCATATCTATTCTATAGGTAATGTTAAGGATACAGCTTTTAACCCTGTAGCTGTAGAGGATAGCCTTATTGAAAAACTTAACTGTTTATCATTTCCTGTTATTAATGATAGCATTGAAGATAAAATGCGTGAGTATGTAGAAGAAGCAAGAATGAACCAAGACAGCACAGGTGGTATTATAGAATGTGTTGCAACAGGTATGCCAGCAGGTGTAGGTAGCCCTATGTTTGGTGGCGTAGAAAATTTAATATCTTCTATTATTTTTGGTATACCAGCTGTAAAGGGTATTGAATTTGGTGCAGGCTTTGGCATTACAGAAATGTACGGTAGCCAAGCCAACGACCAATATGCTTATGATGATAAGGGCAATGTAATTACCTTAACTAATAATAATGGTGGTATAACAGGTGGAATTACAAACGGTATGCCTATTTTGTTTAAAACAGCAATTAAGCCTACACCGTCTATTTCACAGCCACAGAACACAGTTGATTTAGTCAAAAAGGAGAACACACAGCTTGTTATAAATGGCAGACACGACCCTTGCATAGTTCCAAGAGCTACTGTAGTTGTTGAATCTGCTTTGGCTATTGCGTTAATGAATTTGTTGTAATACATAGCCGTACATAGGAGGAAATAAAATGGATTTGTCAGAAATAAGAAAGAATATAGACACAGTAGATGCACAGCTTATACAGCTTATAAAACAGCGTATGGATTGTGCAAAGGCTGTTGCAGAGTATAAAAAAACTACTAACACACCCATTCTTAATGTAAAAAGAGAGCAAGAAATTTTAGAAAAGGTACAGCAAGAGGGTGGAGAATACGGAGATATAGCCAGACAGCTTTTTTCAAACCTAATTGAGCTTAGCAGAGGGTTACAGCACGATATTATTGGTTCTGGTAAAGAAATTCGCCAAATGATTTCAAATGCTAAATCTGAAATTGACAAAAGTGAAAATGTAACTATTGCACTACAGGGCATAAAGGGTGCTAATTCAGATGAAGCAGCCAACAGACTATTTCCAAGCTGTAATAAAAAGTTTTATAAAAGCTTTGCAAAGGTGTTTGAAGCTGTTAATAACGGTGAGGCAACCTATGGTGTATTGCCTGTGGAAAACTCCTGTGCAGGCTCTGTTTCAGATGTATATGACCTTATTCTGCAATACCGTTTCTTTATAGTTCAGTCTATTAATCTTCCTATTGACCATTGTCTATGTGCCTTAAAACAGTCAGAGTTGTCAGATATAGAGCAGGTGTGGTCACATCCACACGGACTGGCTCAGTGTACAGATTATATTGCAGAGCATAATTTATCTACAGTAGGTTCACCTAATACTGCTGTGGCAGCAAGAAGCATAGCAAACGAAAAGCGTCTTAACTGTGCAGCAATTTGCTCTAAAAAGGCAGCAGAGGAATATGGTTTAAAGGTACTTGCAGAGGGTATTCAAAACAATAAAGAAAACAGCACAAGATTTATAGTAATTTCAAAAGAGCTTATTATTCCAGAAAATTCAGACAAGGTTAGCCTATGCTTGTGCCTACCACACGAAAAAAGTGCTTTGTATAATGTGCTTGGTCGCTTTGGTGCAAATGGTTTAAGCCTTACAAAAATAGAGTCACGACCTGTGGCTGGTTCTAACTTTGAATATTTATTCTATCTAGACTTTTCTGGTAATGCTCGTAGTGATAAGGTTACAAATATGCTTTGTGCATTGTCAGAGGAGCTGTCAGAGTTCTCTTTACTGGGTAACTATAAAGAAGAATGTTAATGTTTTCAAAAGATTAATTAAAGTATACTTTTTGTCTGGAATATTATACATATAATATTAAAAATTCCGTTTAACTATTTGATATATTCAAGTGGTTAAACGGAATTTGCATAGTCTTTTATAAGTATGTTATAGGTAAAAAAGTAAAATTTTAAATACAGTTATTGACAAATTACGGGAAATTATGTATTATATTAATGGTTAGATTAACCTAACTTTATTTTTTATCTAAGAGTTAGACACTACTAATTAGGTGAAGTTAGTGTTAATGGTTGATTATTATATAACTTTTTAAGGAAGTGTGCTTTATGATGCCTTTATCTCTTGCTGTTATTGGTGAAGAGAATATAATAAAAAGAGTTGGCGGTAATCCAGAAATTAAAAAGCATCTTGAAGATTTGGGTTTTGTTGTAGGTGGCTCTGTTTCTGTTTTATCCTCTATAGATGGAGATATAATAGTAAATATTAAGGAATCTAGAATAGCCATAAGTAAAGAAATGGCACAAATAATTATGGTATAAATATATGGATATATAATTATTAGGAGGAGTAGGCTATGAATACACTTAAATCAGTAAAAATAGGTGAAACTGTAAAGGTTAAAAAGGTACATGGCGAAGGTGCTATAAGACGTAGAATTATGGATATGGGCATAACAAAGGGAACAGATATTACTATTCGTAAGGTTGCACCTTTAGGTGACCCATTAGAACTTACAGTGCGTGGGTATGAGCTTTCTTTAAGAAAAGCAGATGCCGAAATGGTTGAGGTTGAATAATTGTTTATTAAAAATAGGGGATAAGCTCCCCTATTTATTAAGATTTAAGGTTAGTGTACACTAAGTTTGTTAAAACTAACAACTTCTTTAATAAACTGTTGTTTTATACATATAATTTTATAGTATTGGTTAAATAATAATTCTATTATTAATGAAAGAGAGGATTTTTTATGAGCCTAAAAATTGCTTTGGCTGGTAATCCAAACTGTGGTAAAACGACTCTGTTTAATGCTCTAACAGGCTCTAATCAATTTGTTGGTAACTGGCCTGGTGTTACAGTAGAGAAAAAAGAGGGTAAGTTGAAAAATAATGATGATGTTATAATAACAGATTTACCTGGTATTTACTCACTATCCCCATATACATTGGAAGAAGTAGTTGCAAGAAATTATTTGGTTGGAGAACGACCTGACGCAATATTAAATATTGTTGATGGTACAAATATGGAGAGAAATTTGTATTTGACAACCCAACTTGCAGAGCTTGGTATTCCTGTTGTTGTTGCCATAAATATGATGGATATAGTAGAGAAAAATGGTGACAAAATTAATACTCAAGAATTGGCAAGGGAGCTTGGTTGCAAGGTTGTTGAAATATCTGCTCTTAAAGCAAAGGGTGTAATGGAGGCTGCACAGATTGCAATAGAAGTAGCCAAAAGTGGAAAAACTGTGCCAATGCATAACTTTTCTGGTAGCGTAGAGCATACTATTGCACATATAGAAGAAGCTGCACTACACGATATGCCAGAGGAACAGCAAAGATGGTATGCGATTAAAATATTCGAGCGTGATGAAAAGGTTCTTCAACAGTTAAATATTCCACAAGAAAAATTAGCACATATTGAAAGTGATATTGTTAAGGCTGAGGAAGAGCTTGATGACGACTCGGAAAGTATAATCACTAACGAGCGTTACATATATATTTCATCAGTAATGAAAGGCTGTTATAAAAAGAAGAACATAGGAAAGCTGTCAACATCTGATAAAATAGATAAAATAGTTACTAATAGGGTTTTAGCCTTGCCAATTTTTGTGTTGGTTATGTTCCTTGTTTATTATGTGTCAGTTTCATCAGTTGGTTCTATTGTAACAGACTGGGCTAACAACGGTCTGTTTGGCGAAGGTTGGTTTGCATTTGGAATTGGTCAAAGTGAATATGAAGAATCTTATGCAAGGTATGAAATGTCGCAGACTGAAATAGAAGTATTTCTTACAGTTGCTGAAAATATTGGTATTGATGTAACAGATGTAAGAAATACTATAGAATCAGGGGAAAATGATACCCAAATAATAGCTGATTTTATAGCCGAAACAGAAGAAAAAGATATTTTGGCTGGTCATAAAATAATGAATGAAGAAGGTATTGTAGAAAGAATAATTGCTGTTGATAGTCAAAGATTTTCTCAAGCTGTTACAGTTATAGAGCCTGTACCTTCTGACTATGGTTTATATATTACAGGTGTTCCTGTAATTGTGAATGGTTGGCTAACAAGCCTTAATTGTGCAGATTGGTTGCATAGCTTGGTTATGAATGGTATTATAGGTGGTGTTGGTGCAGTTTTAGGATTTGTACCACAAATGCTTATTCTGTTTTTAATGCTTGCATTCCTAGAAGCCTGTGGATATATGGCTAGAATTGCCTTTGTAATGGATAGAATCTTCCGTAAGTTTGGTTTATCTGGCAAGTCTTTTATTCCTATATTAATTGGTACAGGCTGTGGTGTGCCTGGTATTATGGCTAGTCGTACTATAGAAAACCAGCGTGACCGCCGTATGACAATTATTACAACAACATTTATTCCTTGTGGTGCAAAGTTACCTGTTGTTGCACTTGTTGCAGGTGCAATGTTTGGTGGTGCTTGGTGGGTTGCACCAAGTGCATATTTTGTTGGTATTGTTGCAATAATTGTTTCTGGTATTATGCTAAAGAAAACAAAATTGTTTGCTGGTGCCCCTGCTCCTTTTGTAATGGAGCTTCCTGCTTATCATTTACCAACGGCTAAAAATGTATTTTTGTCAATGTGGGAGCGTGGTTGGTCTTTTATCAAAAAGGCTGGTACAGTAATTCTATTATCATCTGTTTTGCTGTGGTTTTTACAGGGCTTTGGTATAGAAAATGGTACATTTGGTATGGTAGAGGATTTAAACAACTCTATACTTTCAGCTATTGGTAATGCAATAGCTTGGGTATTTATACCTTTAGGCTGGGGTGACTGGAAAGCGACTGTTGCAACAATAACAGGTTTAATTGCTAAAGAAAATATAGTTAGTACTTTTGGTGTATTGTTAAGTAATTCAGAGGTTTCTGAAAATGGTTTGGAAATTTGGAGTAATATGCAACAAAACTTTACAGCATTGTCTGCATATTCGTTCCTTGTGTTTAACCTTTTGTGTGCTCCTTGCTTTGCTGCTATGGGTGCTATTGGTCGTGAAATGAACAGTGCTAAATGGACAGCATTTGCTATTGGATACCAAACTGTCTTTGCTTATGCTGTATCCTTGGTTATATATCAACTTGGAACATTATTGACAGGTGGCTGTAACAACATAGTAAATATTGTTGGTGCTATTGTATCTGCTTTAGTTGTGGCATTTATTGTATTTATGCTGTTTAAGCCGTATAAGGAGTCTACACGATTACAAAAATAATAATATTATACTATCTATAGGAGGTTAAAATATGTTAGAGTGGTTAGGTGCTAATATGGGTTCTATAATTATTGGTGCTGTTGTTTTGACTATTTTATTGTTGATAGTCCGTTATTTACTAAAAAATAAAAAGCAGGGAAAAACCTCCTGTGGTTGTGGCTGTAGCAGTTGCCCAATGAGTGGTAGCTGTCATAAACGATAATATAAAAATATTAAAAGATACACATAGGGATATTAAGTATAATTCCTATTGTGTAACAAAATGAAAAGCAAAAAGGCTATAAGGTTAGTTGTTCTAACTTTATAGCCTTTTGTTTAGATTTTAATAAATATCAGAGTATTTCCCCTGTACTATTTTTCTTTCTGTTAATGCCTTGTTAATTGTATTAAGCACCATTTTTTTATTGCCACTCCAAAGGGGTGCTATTAATATTTTTTTGGCTCCGTCACCTGTTATTCTATGTATTACAATGTTTTTAGGTATTATTTCAATGCAGTTGCAAATAATATCTGTATACTTTTCAAGGGTTAGTACTTCAAATTTACCCATTGCATAATCGTCTGCTAATTTTGTATCTTTCAAAATGTGCAGTAATTGTAATTTTATGCCGTCAATACCACTGTTGCAAACATATTTTACAGTATTATACATCATTTCTTCTGATTCATAGGGGAGTCCCAAAATAATGTGAACAATTACATTTATGTTTATTTTCTTTAGATTTTTAACAGCAGTATCGTATGTGGAAAGTGGATAACAGCGATTTATATATTCGGCTGTGGCTTGATGAATAGTCTGCAATCCAATCTCTACAAATACAGGCTTTATCTTATTTAATTTATCTAATAATTGTAGCACATCATCTGAAAGACAATCAGGTCTGGTACCTATTGAAAGTGCTACAATCTTTGGGTGATTAATAGCCTGTGTGAAAATTTTTTCAAGATAATCAACAGGGGCATAGGTGTTTGTAAAGGATTGAAAATAAGCAATAAATTTATCCTGTTTAATTTTGTTACTTACCAGTTGTATTGCACTTTCAATTTGATTTTCAATAGACAAGGTGCTAACTGGTGAAAAATCTCCAGAACCACTGCTACTACAAAATATGCAACCACCAGTGCCAACAGTACCATCACGGTTAGGGCAGGTCATACCTCCGTTTAGGGATATTTTATAAACTTTAGTACCAAATATTTCTTTGTAATATTTATTTGCAGAATAAAAACTCATTTTGCACCTCAATATTTTTCATAAGATAGAATAGTAATTATATATTTTTTAGCTATTAAATTTTTATTAACATTAGCTATTATACCATACATATAATTGACATTAAAGATACCTTGTGATAGAATTAGGGTAAATTTGGAATGTGAGAATATAAAATTTATAAGTGTATGAGGAGCTTGTAATATGAGAAGTATTCCTTTTTCACCACCTGATATAACAGAAGCAGAGATAGAAGCTGTTGCAGACACACTTCGTTCAGGCTGGATAACAACAGGGCCTAAAACTAAGTTGTTTGAAGAAAAGGTGGCAGAATTTTTTAATACCCCAAAGGCAGTTGCTTTGGGTTCTTGTACAGCAGCATTAGAAACTACATTACGCATACTGGGCATAGGCGAGGGCGACGAGGTTATCGTTTCTGCTTATACCTACACTGCAAGTGCCGCTGTTATTAGCCATATTGGTGCAAAAATTGTAATGGTTGATACTGCTCCAGAGTCATTTTTAATTGACCCTGAAAAGCTGGAAAATGCAATTACAGAAAAAACCAAGGCGGTTATTCCTGTAGATATAGCAGGTAAAATGTGCGATTATGAAGGCATTTTTAAGGCTGTTGAAAATAAAAAGCATTTGTTTAAGCCTAAAAACGATATTCAAAAGTTGTTTGGCAGAGTAATTGTAGTGTCAGATTCTGCCCACGGCTTTGGTTCCAGTTTGCATGGTGTTATGAGTGGTAATGTGGCTGATTTTACAGCTTTTTCATTACACGCTGTTAAAACAATAACATCTGCCGAGGGTGGTGTTGCTACCTGGAGAGCAAAAGACGGATTAGACAACCAATGGCTATATGACCAGTATATGCTTTATTCACTGCATGGTCAAACAAAAGATGCATTGCATAAAAATTTAGCAGGTGCTTGGGAATATGACATTGTAATACCTGGTTATAAATGTAATATGACAGATATTCAGGCTGCTATTGCACTTACTCAGCTAGAGCGTTTCAAAGAAATCCAAGGCAGAAGACAGGATATTATAAAGCGATATGACAAAGCAATGGATGAGATGGGTGTAGGCTATTTGCATCATGTAAATGCTGAGTTTGTTACAAGCTGTCACATTTATTTAACCAGAGTGCCTAATATAGGTCATAGAGAGCGTAACGAAATTATTCAGCGTATGGCACAGCTTGGGGTTGCTTGTAATGTTCACTTTAAGCCATTGCCTATGATGACTGCATATAAAAATATGGGGTTTGATATTAACAACTACCCTAACGCTTATGCACACTATAAAAACGAAATTACATTACCACTGCACACAAAATTGTCAGATGATGATGTTCAGTATGTTATAGACTGTTATAGACAAGTGCTTACAGATATGAAATTAATATGATTGTTTTAAGCAGAGCAGAGGTTGCTCTGCTTATATTTTTTCTGATTTTTCCCCTCGTTGACAAAGACAATATTGCGTGATAAAATATAATGTGATATTTTTGGAAATTGTGCATTATGTTGCATAAATAACAGCTTATCAATATACCTTACTGATTATACAGATTAACGGTATAAAAAAATAGATGTTACTAAATGAAGGGATGCTTGTGTATGGATAATCTAGCTGCATTAAAAGACAAGATAGCTTCGATAAAATCGGAGATTGAAAACGGTGCAAAAAGCCTAACATCGTCAAAAGAGCTTTACGAATTTCAAAAGCAGTATGTTGACGGTAAGGCAGCAAAAATTAATGGACTTATGAAAGAAATGCGTTCTGTTCCTAACGAAGATAAGGCTGCCTTTGGTAAAGAGGTTAACCTTGTAAAGGTTTGGGCACAGGAGGTTTTTGCAAAGATTGGTGAAGAAATTAAAGCAAAAGAATTGCAAGAAAAATATGCTGCTGAACAAATAGATGTTACAATGCCATCTGTATGTCATAAGCAAGGTAATTTACACCCAAATACACTGGTAAAAAATCAGCTTATTGATATTTTTGCAGGTATGGGCTTTGAAATATTTGAAGGCTCAGAAATTGAGAACGACTACTATAACTTTACAGCCTTGAACACACCAGAGGATCACCCTGCCCGTGATATGCAGGATACTTTTTATCTGTCACCTGAATTTTTGCTAAGAACACAAACTTCAGCAGGTCAAATTCACGTTATGGAAAAGGGTCAGCCTCCAATAAAGATTTTGTCACCAGGTAAGGTTTTCCGTTCAGATGATGATGCTACACATTCACCGATGTTTAGCCAAATGGAGGGCTTGGTTGTAGACGAAAATATTACACTATGTGACCTACAGGGTATGCTTGATATTTTTGTTAAGAAAATATTTGGCGAAAGTGTTAAAACAAGACTTCGTCCATCTTACTTCCCATTTACAGAGCCATCTGTAGAGGTAGATGTAAGCTGTTTCTCCTGTGGTGGCAAGGGCTGTAGTCTGTGTAAGGGTACAGGCTGGATTGAGGTTTTAGGTGCAGGTATGGTTAATAAAAATGTACTTATAAACTGCAATATAGACCCTGACAAGTACAGTGGTTTTGCCTTTGGTATGGGTATAGAGCGTATAGCTATGCTAAAGTACGGTATTAACAACATCAAGGCATTGTTCGAGTCTGACACAAGAGTGCTTGAACAAATTAACGACTAATACTAAACTCTAATTAAATACCGGGTTTATCCAGTGTTTAAATAAAGATTAGTATAATTTATTAAGTAAGGAGAGTTAATATGTTAGCACCATTAAGTTGGTTAAAAGAATATGTTGATATAGATATAACACCTCAAGAGCTTGAGAAAAAACTGTTTTCAAGTGGCTTTGAGGTTGAAGCCCTAGAAGAAGTGGGCAAGGACATTACTAATGTAGTAGTTGGCTTGGTAGAAACCTGCGAAGCTATTGAGGGTACTCATTTACACCTATGTACAGTTAATTGTGGAGAGCATGGTACTTTCCAAATTTGCTGTGGTGCAAATAATGTACAGGCTGGTGGTAAATATCCTACTGCTTTGGTAGGTGCTACTGTATATGCTACAGCAAAGGACCATGTTACTATTGAAGGTGTTATGACTATAAAAGAGGGCAAGCTAAGAGGTTATGATTCCTTTGGTATGCTTTGCTCAGGCACAGAGCTTGGCTTAAACGACAATTTATACTCAGGTGCAGGCTATAACGGTCTTTTGGTATTGCCAGAAGATGCTCCTGTTGGTAGCGATGTTAAGCCTATACTTGGTATGGACGATTGGATATTCGACATTAGCATTACTGCTAACCGTCCTGACTGCCAAAGTATTATTGGTATTTCCAGAGAAATTGCAGCTGCACTTGGCAAGGAATTTAAAATGCCTGCTTTAGATTACACAGAAACAGACAGAACACTTGACGATTTAACAGTAGAGGTAAAAGCTCCACAGCTTTGCCCAAGATATTGCTCACATTATGTACACGATGTAACTATTGCAGATGCTCCACAGTGGATGAAACGCAGACTTGCATTAGTTGGTTGTTCTTCTATCAACAATATTGTTGATATTACAAACTATGTATTAAAGGAGTTTGGTCAGCCTGTTCACGCCTTTGATTTATCACAGCTAGAAGGTCATCATCTAGAGGTACGCTGTGCAAATGATGGGGAAATGATTAAAACTCTTGATGAAAAGGATTTTAAGCTAAACAGCAACAATCTTGTTATTTGTGACAGCAAAAAGCCTGTTGCACTTGCAGGTATTATGGGTGGCTTTAATTCAGAAATTGAAAACACTACAACAGAGGTGGTTATAGAAACTGCAAAATTTGCAAGAGAAAATGTTCGTCGTACATCTCGTGCATTAGGTCAAAGAACAGACTCCAGTGCAAGATTTGAAAAGGGCGTTGACGAATACTCTGCGGTAGTTGGTATGAAGCGTGTTCTTCATTTAATAGAGGAGCTTAACTGTGGTAAAATCTCTAAAACAGAGTATGATGTTAACACAGGAAATTCTATAGAGCCTACTCCACTAGAGGTTAGTATATCTCGTATTAACGGTCAGCTTGGTATAACTGTACCAAATGATGATATTAAGAGAATTTTAACTAATTTAGATTTTCAGCCAGAGATTGACGGAGATACGTTAAAAGTGATGGTACCACCTTATCGTAAAGATGTAGAGTGTTATCAGGATATTTCTGAAGAAGTTATAAGATTGTATGGCTATGACAATATTAAGCCAACATTCCTAAAAGAAGCACAGGTAACTGTTGGTGGCTTAACAACAGCACAGCGTAACGAGCTTAACCTTAAAAAGGCACTATGCTCAGACGGTTATTATGAGTGTATCCACTATTCCTTTGCCTCTGCTAAGGATTTTGATATGCTTCATTTGCCACAAGATGCACCCGAACGCAACGCTATAAGAATTATGAATCCTATTAGCGAGGATTTATCTATAATGAGAACTATGCTATTGCCATCTATGGTAAACTCTGTTGTAAGAAACGCTAGAAGAGGTAATTTAGAGGGCAGATTGTTTGAAGTAGCAAATGTATTTATTCCAAAGGAATTGCCACTAAAGGATTATCCTGACGAATTCCCACATTTAAGTATTTGTGCTTTTGGTGCTAACGAAAACTTCTTTACAGCAAAGGGTGCAGTAGACCTTATTGCAAAAACCTTTAATCTTGAATTTACCTACAGCAAAACAACAAAGCCATACCTACACCCAGGACAGACAGCTACTATAAGCTGTAACGGCACAGAAATTGGCTTTATTGGTGTACTTGCTTACGATATAATGGACGAGCTTGGTTTAACAAAGCCTGTTATCCTAACAGAAATTGACCTAAGAGTATTGTCACAATTTTTTGGAAATCAAAAGAGATATACTCCACTACCAAAGTTCCCTGTTAAAAAGCGTGACCTTGCATTGATTATGGACAAGTCAGTAACCTGTGCAGAGGTAACAGATTGTATTAAAAACAGCTGTAGCTTTATTACAGAGGTATCTCTGTTTGATGTTTACGAGGGCAAACAAATTGCCGAAGATAAAAAGAGTATGGCATTTAACATTGTATTTACTCCAGCTGGTACAGAGTTTAAGGATACTGAAATAGATGGCTATATCCAAACTATTCTAAATAATTTGGAAACTGCTTTTGGTATTGAAATTAGATCATAAAATAAAATTAAATTAAATCCTACAATAATTACATCACCCCAACCTGATTATAGAAAAAGTCAGGTTGGGGTGATGTGTTATATTATGGAACTCCAAAGCTAGTAATTTTTAATGCCCAATATAACCCCAAGGGCTATATGCTGTTTTTTTAAGGGCATAGAATTAAATTCCTCTAATAGCTTACATTCATCTTCGCTTAATTGAGTTTGTGCAATTTTGTCCAATGGTTGTTTTACATTGGTATAGCCTATTATATAGTCAACAGATGTTTGGAAAATATCTGCCATTTGAATTAGTGTTGCAATACTTGGCTCGCTTTTACCGTTTTCGTATGCACTTATCATTTTTTGTGAAACATTCAGCTTCATAGAAAGGGCAATTTGGCTCATACCTTTTTCTTTTCTCAACATTCCAATTCTATTCATAGCAAAATTCTCCGTAAATATTTATACTTTATAGGTATATAGTATATTATTTTTGTTGACATTTTATACTTGTGTGGTATAATAATACTTGTAAAAGGAATACGATTCGAGTGAATTATACCCTGTGATTATATTCAGCTTTTTTATGCTTTATAACTAACGCAGGTAAAGGTATTAAAAAGTTCAGTGAAGAATATTGTATTTCAAATAGTTGTGTGTGATATTAATTTTACTTTATAAGGAGGTATTAGCAAAGATAGAAAATATATTTTAGGTTAGTGTATTAGGTTATTAACAATACAGCGTGTATAAACACAAAGTATATATTGAGGTTTAGAGTTTTTAAGAGAAGAACTTGTAAGTTGAAAAATTATATAATAATGAGGAGAGATTAGATATGAAAAGGTTTGGTTCGGTTTTATTATCGTTATGTATTATTATAAGTATACTAGTTATACCAACAACTGTAGAAGCAACAGATTCATCTGTTGTAGAAAAAGCTATTTCTTGGGCTACAAAGATAGCTAATGATAATTCACATGGATATAGTCAAACATACAGATGGGGTAACCCAGACTATGATTGTTCATCATTTGTGATTTCGGCTTTTAAAAATGCTGGTATAAATACAGGTGCAACATATACTGGTGATATGCGTGAACTATTCATAAATAATGGATTTGAGTGGATTTCTTGGAGCAAAATAGGTGGTGTGTCTAACTTGAAAAGGGGTGACATACTATTGAACGAGGTACAACATACAGAGCTTTATTTAGGAAATAGTCAAATAATAGGTGCTCATCATGATTATGGGTATCCGCAGGGAGGAGACCAAAACGGAAAAGAAATTTCTGTAACAGGTTATTATAATCACCCTTGGGACGGAGTACTAAGATATAAAGCAGGATCAATTCCTAATCCTGTTTGCGATTGTTCAACTAAATATGCTGGTGATTACAAGGTTTCATCAGGTGATGTGTCTTTAAATATGCGTAGTGGACATGGCACTGGATATAGTATCATTACAACTATCCCAAATGGCAGTACTGTCTATGTTAGTAAGGCAGATGGTGCATGGGCTCACGTAAAGTGGAATAATTATAATGGATATTGCAGTATGGATTATCTTGATAAGATAACTAAAATAAACGGATATAAGATTACTGTATCTAATAAGAGTTTTTATGACAATAGAACAACTAAAATAACTGTTACACCTGTAGATTCTAATATAACAAACTATAAGTTGTATTTTGTTGCTCCTAACGGTAAAATAACTAGCACGAATTTAGGAAGCAAAAATTATATGTATTTTTCAGGAAAAGGTAAGTTTGGTAATTGGAAAGTTTATGCTGAAATTACTAGTAAAAATGGTACCTACCGTGGTTCAGTAAATAGTGGCTATGCAACTTTTACTGTGAAAAAAATTAATTGGGGAAAAGCTGTAAACTTAGGAAAATGTTTTGATGCAACAATAGGTAATGCTTGTTCATCAAATTTATTAACTCATAATAATACATTTAGTAAATATACAAATGCTTATATGAGTAAAAAAACTAACGCAAGTAATCAGAAATTTACATTTGTTAGACAATCAGATGGTAGCTATATTATAAAATCTTGCAAAGATAGTAGATATTGTCTTGATGTTTATAGAAATGGTTATGCCTGTGAAACAAATATTGGTGTTTATCCTCAAAATAATACAAATTCACAAAAGTGGATGATCTATTCTGCTGGAAAAGGATATTATTATTTTAGACCAGTAGATCATAATTCTTCAGTTTTGGATGTATATAAAGGTTCATCAGCTAATGGTGCAAATGTTCAACTTTATACATATCACGGAGAAAATTCTCAAAAATTTTCTATAAATCAAGTAATAAAGTTAAGCAAAACTTCTGTAACTTTAGGCGAAAAAGAGTCTTGTCAGTTAATTGTAACACCTACAGATATTGCTTGCACTTGGTCAAGTGATAATACTAGCGTTGTTTCTGTAGATAAAAACGGTAAAATAACAAGCAAAAAGATTGGTAGTGCTAAAATAACTGCAAAATCACCTACTGGAAGTAAGGTTGTTTGTAAAGTTACAGTAAAAAAATCACCAAATAAAGTTTATCTTAACAAGACAAGTATAACTTTGGGCGTGAATGAAAAATTTGATCTTAATCATTCATTTCCAAGCAATACAGCGTCATATAATACTAAATACTCTAGCAGTAATACAAGTGTTGCTACTGTTGATGCAACATCAGGCGTTATAACAGCAAAAAAAGTAGGCACAGCAAAAATTACTGTAAAGACTCATAATGGTAAAACAGCCTTTTGTACAGTAACTGTAAAAAAGGCACCGAACAAAATAACCCTTAACAAAACAAAGGTTACCCTCAAGGTTGGTAAAACAGTTGACCTTAATCATTATTTACCATCTGGTACAGCATCATATCATATTAATTATTTGAGTAGTAATACAAGCATTGCGACTGTAGATTCAAGTGGTATTGTAACTGCAAAAAAGGTAGGAACTACAATAATTACTGTTCAAACATATAACGGAAAAACAGCTACTTGCAAAGTAACAGTTATAAAATAAACAACTAAAAGTACACAAAGTACCAAATAAATTAATATGTAAGTAACCCACAAAAATCCCCCCACAATGTACAAATGCAAAAGTACATTGTGGGGGGATAACTTTTTAATCGTGGGAAAATGAAATTTGAAAATTTACAATATCATTTATTTTCAATCAACTTAAAATCTTTTTTTAACAGCATATCGGTAAAGGCGATGGTGTCGGTTTCTGATTTTATTGTAGTTACTAAAAAGTCGCTGTTTTTATTTTCTCTTGTATAATTTATAATTAATTGCTTTCCGTTTGATAGCTTGTGGTATGTGGTTGCGTTGTTGTCGCCGTTATTTTCAAGATAGCAATAGTAAGGGTCAACGCTGTATACTTTATGTATATCATCACCTACGGCGATATTTTCAAAATTTTTTCTATTTTTTATAATATCTGTACACCAACCGTCAATTATGCGTCCGTTTTCGTCATACATAATAAAACCATAGGCTTTATTATTTTTGTCAATTTCAATGGTGTGAATAGAGTAATATCCATTACCAACTTTTCTTAAAGTATTTATTCCTATATCCTCTGAAACATCAGAAATATCCATTTTTACTGTTATGCGATTATATATATCTATAGGCATATTATATTTGTTGAATTTCTTTAATGAACAGCTAATATCAACTAAAGAATGGTCTGATTTGTTTTCAGCAGTTGCCAATAGGTCGGCGATTATAATATTTTTCGCTTTATTTATATTTGCTTGGGTGTTTTTGTCCTCTAAACTTTGAACACTGCAACCAGTTAATATTGTAACCAAAACAATAAAAAGTACCAGCAGTATGTTGTTTTTTCTTTTCATTTTATTTTATGCCCTCCGAATATATTAATATCTATATAGCATATTACACTTTTATATAAATTGACCGAAAAAAGCCCCTTTTTGTCTGTTGACAAAAGGGACTTTTTGGCGCGGAAGAAGGGATTTGAACCCTTGCGCCGGTTACCCGACCTACTCCCTTAGCAGGGGAGCCTCTTCACCACTTGAGTACTTCAGCATATGGTGAAATAAAAAAGTTATAATACAAAAGTGGCGGAGAGGAAGGGATTCGAACCCTTGGTCCCTTGCGAGATCACTAGTTTTCAAGACTAGCTCCTTAAACCACTCGGACACC
>JAXKHT010000074.1:0-51358 GCA_036549705.1 Acutalibacteraceae bacterium
ATAAAGCATTGTCTTTGCGATAATTGCAACCACCTTTGGAGGTTTTACGCTTTTATTTCGTTTTACCAACCAAACATAGCCTAAAACAACTGCAAGACTTATAATTGTAATAACAATACCAATTTCCATTAGAGCAGGGAAGTAAGTTAATTTTACTTCGTTAGTGCCATTTTCCAAAGGCACAGACATAAAGCCATTATTAAGTGACTTTTCCACCTGCACAGCCTTACCATTAACAGTTGCAGACCAGCCTTTGTCATAGCACACAGGAATAAATAACACCTTGTTGTCTGAATTAGCTTGTACTGTAACTTTCAGGCTTCTTTTGTCTGCTTCTGCCTGATAATTATTGTTGTTATACTGGTTACACAAGGCTTCTAACTTATCTAATGCAAAGGCATATAAAAATACATCTGACTCTTTTGCATTTTTAAGACCTGTAACTGTTACATTAATAACATCAGTTGTAAAGGTACCAAGATTAATAAGGTTATTATTAAAATCTGCTGTATATTTTATGTTTGATTCCTTTGTATATGAAGGTATTTCTACAGATTTACCATTTACAGAAACCGCTATACCTTTCTTTAGGCTCTTGAAGTAAATAGCCTTGTTACCGGTGATTTTTATATTAAAGCTAATAGCACCACTATTAATTGCAGAATTATAGAAGCAACCCAGCTTTGCAGTTGTTGATAAAGGCTCCATAATATTTTCAGTATCATTGGACAAGCTATGATAAATAGCGTTGTTAACCTTTGCAATTTCTGATTGGTTAGCCTCTATTTTATTAATGCTATTATCAGCAACTATACAGGTTGGCAATATATAATTATTTTTATAATAATTAAAACCACTTATATTTTCCTGTTGAGTATACAAACTTGAAAGCAGTTTTTTCTTTGAAATAGTGTTTTTCATACCTAAAACTGCATCTGTTAGCAATGTACCACCTGTATCTAGCATACGAGTAAATGCACCACTGTAACCCATACTTTTTACAGCTGTAAGAGTATTTGCAGATATATTATGTGTCCAGTTACTCATACTGCCACGTTCAATAATGAATGGGTAGTTGGTATTTAGGGAATTATCCTGCACCTTTACTCTGTTAAGCACATTATCTTCCTGCGGTAGAAGGTCGTTAAGCATTTCAGTATCATCTAAAAACTGTGGCTTTTGCTCGGAATAAACATACATATCTGCACCAACAAAAGCGTATGTGTTTATTGACAAAGGAATAATTATTGCTAAAACAATACATAAAGACTTAAACCACAGCTTCTTCATACACACTATAAGAATAGTTGCAACTACTACCAATGCCACTACCATAAAATATCTTAACGGGATTATACAATCCTTTGTATTTAAGAAGAAACAGCCATAACGCTTTATCAATTCACTATTTTCCAACAGCACAGGAACAGTCAAGGCTGTTAACACAATACTTATAACACCCATAATAACTGATACTACAGTGTTGTTTCTGAATTTATTAAAGCAAGCAACAATTTTATTTTTAACCTTAGCAACAAAATCTTTTATAGTTTCTTTAGTCTGTTCATTTACGTTTGCATCTTCATCTTCCTGTATAACTATGCTATTAGACAAAATATTATATTCTTCTCTTAAATCTCTTTCAAAATCCAAACAATAACAAGCACCTGTTAAAAATACAAAGGCTATTAAAAAGCCTGCTCTCATTGGGAAGCCTACATAAGAGCCTAAATGCCATAGCTTATTTATGCCCTCAAAAATAATAGGCAAACAAACTACTAAAACCTCACTTACAAAAAAGATTGTTGCTCTTTTATGCTTAAAAAATCTTACTATTAAAGCTGTACAAACAACTACAGCCAATTCCAAGCCAATTAGCATAAACCACTTATTAATATCGTTGCCTGAAAGATTTTCCTTAAACACAACATTAATAATACCAACATAACCATTTGCAACAACGCCTCCCCCTCTTGATGACCCCATAAGAGTTAAAAAGCTAGGTAAAGACTTAAACATACTTAACCCTATGCCAAGTGCTGTGCCAATGGCAAGGTGAAATGCTTTATATTTTCTTTGGTCACTTTTAACCATAAGTAAAATATATAAAGTCCCTGTAGAAAGCATAAATATTGCTATTTGCACACTTAAATAAAAGCTACACAACATTATTACTGCAAAGCAGATTGTATAAGGCAATATTTTTTCCTTTTTCATTAAATAGTAAAAGCTTAGCATTAACAATGGCAATACTGCAACAACATCTAGCCATTTTATATTAGTATAATACTGTAGCACATATCCACTTAAAGCGTATAAGACAGAAAAACCAAACTTATAGCCAATATCTATCTTATTAAACAGCTTATTAACAAAAAAGTAGAAAGCTCCTGCTGACGCAATTACCTTTACAAGGAAAAATAATGACATACTGTCAAATACAAAATCTCTTGGTATAAACAGGAAGAACAAATTAAAAGGTGAGAAAAAGTCCATAGAAATTGTACTTACACCTGTACCTGAATACCAATCAAAAAAAGGACTTTTTAATCCGTGTAAAACATCCCAATAATGATAAAATTGTGGAACATAAGACTGGGCAAAATCGGCATAGGCAATAGAGCCATCACCAAATGGATATATCTCTTTAACAGCATACACAGTAAATAGTATTGCTGTTATTGTCACAGCCAGTAATACATAGGGTAAAAAGACCGATAATTTATTTCGTCGTTTTTTCTCCATTAAAAATCTCCTATCATTTACATAATTACTGTAATTATAATCTTTTGCATTTGAAGTTTCAATAAAAAAACTTACGAATTATTTTACAAAATTATGTGTAATTTATTATTATTGTTTTTCAGACTGGGTTACTGCCTGTGTAGGAACTGTTTTTATATTTTCTGATGTATATTCCTTTTCTGTTATAACGGTACCGTCCTTTGTACAGTAACGAATTATAATAGAAGGATTTTCAACCAGTACATAATCTTTTAAGGAGTACGCTGCTGCTTCGCTGTCTTTTTCACCTTGCTGTAACTGTCTTTCTAAAGAGAGCTTAACCAGTTCAAAATCTTCTCCTATATCTTCATCCATAGTGTACTCATAAATCAGCTTATTGTCCTCTGCTTTTAATTTTATAGTATGAATTCCTTTGTATTTTTCATTAAGCTGTTTTTCAACCTGTTGCATATCTTCACTTTTAAGATATTCCTCTATGGTACTACATTTTGGCACAGCTGTTGGTTCTGCCTCCACCTCAATAACAACTAAATCGTTAGTCCTACAGCCTGTTACAGGCACAGTAACACATAGTGCCAGCATAGCAACTGTTATAATTTTTATAATACACTTCATTATTAATCACCTCGTATACAAACTTTAATCATCAATTTATACACAGTATAACACATATAAAAACACAATTTCACTATTTATAAAAATATTTACGCCTTAGTAATTTTTGCTCACTGTACCTATTGAGTAGCAACAGATTATACCATATAATTTGTACAAAGGTGTTGGTATTATGAAAAATATTTTAGTGAAATTGCAAAAGCATTGTGCTGATTATATAAAAATTATCACAATATTTATAACAGCAATATTTTTGCTGATTACTATTACTCCTATAAAATCAAGTGCTGTTACAAATTACAGCATAAACAATCTTAATGCTACAGCGTCACTTCATTGTGATGGTAGCCAAGTATATATTACAAGCTATACCGCAAATAAATACACGGTAATATATCCAACAACAAACAGCTGTAAATACAATACTATAACAGCAGAGGGGCAAATTAAAAATATAGCTGTTAATGACGACAATATATATGCCTTATCTGAAAATCAGGGGAATATAATTCTAACCCTGTATAAAACAGCAGAAAATACTACCTATAGCTATTATTTTGGTAACATATCAATTAATAATGAATACCCCTTTGCAGTGTGCAATTCCTATGTATACATAATAGAGGAAAACACTGAAACTATTAGCTGTTATAGTATTTATGGTGAAAAGGTAAATTCCTTTTCTGTAAAAAATTTAATTGGTATTAATTCGTACAATAATTCTATTTACATATTCACTACTAACAAAGTGTATACTACCAGTGGATATAAACTAAAGGAAATAGCTTGTACATCTAACATTTATCTTACTGCAAATATTCATATTACAGCTAATGCAATTTGCGATTATCTTGGGAATATTGTCAGCTTAGAAAATAATAATGTTATTTCCACTGGTATAGAATACAATAAAATTAATATCGGTGTAATTAACAACTACTATTGTCGTTACAAAAATGGTACTATTTACGGATATAATTCTAATGGTGAGGAATTTATTCTGTATAAAACCAATGTTAGCGGTAATGCACAAATGTGCAGTTACAATAACAATCTATACTTACTGTATGATGTGGGTAAATTTATAAAAATAAACTCCAGTGAATTAAATTACCCTACTATACCTACTGAACCTGCCACAAAGGCAACTAATCCGCCTTTGGGTACTAATCCCAACAACAAACCTAATAATAAACCAGTTCCTACAAATGCTACAAATAAACGGTTTTCAATAAACAATTACAAACTGGACAATAGTAATAACATTATATGGGACATACCCTCATCAACTACTATTACTGAATTTAAGAAAAATATAACATTAAGTGGTTATACCTTGGAGTTTTTTAACAACAAAGGCATACGCAAGCAAAGTGGCAACATTGGTACAGGCTTTACTGTGAATTTACTTTATAATAAAGCAATAGATAAAAGCTATACCCTGTCAGTAACAGGTGACCTTAACGGTGACGGCAAAATTACCACAGGTGACACACACTTAATATGTGATTATCTTATGGAAAACGTAAACCTTAACCAACCCCAGCTTATTGCTGGAGATGTAAACAAAGACAACATAATAAATGGTGTAGATGTTTTGAAAATAGCCAGAAATAACCTGTAACCACTTGTAAGAAAATGCGTATTATGTACTAATGCTAATACAAAAAGTCATTAGCAAACATCAAGGACGGTGACCAGTATATGAGAAGGCGTAATCCTAAAAATTGCAACTACCCATTTGCTTTTGGAATAGGCTTGTTAGCAGGTACTATTCTGCCTTGCAGATCAGTTATGATAATAGCCGCTCTACTTCTATGTATACTCTCACTGTTTGCCTGTAAACATTAATGGAGGTTTTTGTATGAAATTTGTTGTTATTGATAATCCAAAGATATGGGGATTTATACTTAGAAAAATTTACGGTATTAAGAAGATTGACTTTACACAAAACTAATACATACCGTATATACGCATAAAGCACCGTAGGAGATTTTCCTATGGTGCTTTTTTGTGCTTTATATTAACTTAAACATCTTTATATGTTCACAGTATTCCTCGTAATAGGTATTGCCTGTTTCTGTATATCCACATTTTTTGTAAAATTCCTTAGCTCTTGTTTGTGCTGACAAAACAAGTTTAACAGCACCTTTCTTTTTTACCTGAGTTTCAACTGTTGACAAAATATGCTTGCCAATATTCTTGCCCCTGTATTCTTTTAATACAGCAATTCGCCCTACCTGATATACATTTTCATCTTGACAATCTGCCTTAAAATATCTGCAACAGGCTATTGGTTTATTGTTATAATAAAACGCTATGTGAACTGCCACAGGGTCAATTTCGTCAAACTCATCTTTAAAGTGCTGTTCATCTACAAAAACCACTGTTCTTATATATTCAACATCTTTTGTCATACCAACGCTTGGTTTTTCTGTAAGCATATCTATATTAAATTTATCATTACACATTATTATTCACATCAATCCTCAAACAAAGGTGTACTAAAATATCGTTCTGCTGTGTCTGGCAGTATGGTAATAACTGTTTTTCCCTTGCCTAGTATTTTTGCCATTTTTAGTGCAGCTGCCACATTTGTGCCAGAGCTGATACCACACATTAAGCCTTCTAGTCTTGCAAGGTCTTTTGCTGTTTGTATAGCTTCTTCATCGGTAACAATATATATATCATCATAAATTTTCTGATTCAAATTCTCTGGAATAAGACCGTCACCAATACCCATTTGGATATGAGTACCAACAGTACCACCTGCAAGAATAGCAGCATTTTCCGGTTCTACTGCCCATATTTTTATATGAGGATACTGAGCCTTTAGAACTTCTCCTATACCGGAAATAGTGCCACCTGTACCTATACCAGAGCAAAAACCATCTATAGGCTGTGCAACCTGTTCCATAATTTCTAAAGCTGTATGATGCTTATGAGCCAAAGGATTTGCAGGATTAGCAAACTGCTGAGGAACAAATACCCTTGGGTCTTCCTCTGCCATTCTTAAAGCCTCTTGCAAGCAACCGTCTATACACTTACCTATATCACCGTCATCGTGAACAAGTTTAACCTCCGCACCATAGTGCTTAACCAACTTTCTTCTTTCCACACTAACAGAATCAGGCATAATAATAATAGTTTTATAACCTCTAACAGCACCTATTAAAGCCAAGCCTATACCCTGATTTCCACTGGTAGGCTCTACAATAATAGTGTCTTTAGTAATTTTACCTGTTTTTTCTCCCTCTATTATCATATTATAGGCTGTGCGTGATTTTATAGAACCACCTACATTCAAACCTTCAAACTTAACCAATACCTGTGCGTCGTTTTCTCCTACCATTCTGTTAAGTCTGATAATTGGAGTATGCCCCATTGCATCTAATATATTATTATAAATCATACTTAGAAATTCTCCTTATAATACTGATACAGAACATCAGATTTCTATTATCATATTGCATACATATATATTCAAAATATCGTATAATTTTCCAAAGATACAAATAACAGTATACAACTAATTATATGCAGATTTCAAGTATGTTGTTTAATTTTCTGCAAAAATATGGGTTTGCTAATTACAATCTGCAACCGTTCCTATAGTCATTGCTGTTTTTTGGGTTATACAGCGTTTTTTTAGATACTCAAAAAACTCTTCAACATTTTCATTATCTACTTTATTTTTATTTACAGTAATAACAATCTCTCTGCTACATATAGGGTCTGTTATTTCCAACAAACGAACATTTTCACTTTCTATTTTTCCCCAAGTAAATTCAGGCCAAAATCCTACACCCAAGTTGGCAGCTATCATATTTTTTACAACTTCAGGGCTATCGCTCTCAAAAATTATTTTTGGCTGTATTTGTGCTTGTGTACAAAAATTATCACATATATAACGAAACTGCCTTGAACCTAATAAGCTGATAAAGCCTTCTTTTTCAATTTCTTTCAAAGAAATTGATGTACGACCTTTGTATTTTTTATTATTAGGAACCGCTATAAAAATTTTTTCCGTACATATAAACTGATTATGTATTTTTTTAGGGTTACCCTTGTGAAAACTTTTTGTTGTTATTTCAATATCATATGCTTCGCTTTGAATATTTTGTAACAACTGGAAATTTAAGTCTTTATGCTGACTTTTATAATCAATAATAGCACCTGTTACAAGGGTTGAAGCAGCTAAAACATTAAGGTGTATGGTTTCTCCATTTAGCTTAGCCATTGTCTGTAATGTTTCTGGTAGCTTATCAAGCTGTTTAACAATAGGTATTAGTTGTTCTTGTAAATATTTTCCATATTCTGTAAGCACAATATTACGTCCTTTTGACTGAAATAAAGGAACACCCAAACTTTTTTCAAAACGACGTATAGACTGAGAAAGTGCTGGCTGTGCAATGTGTAGCTTTTCTGCACTTGCTGTCATATGCTGTGAACTAGCAACCTCTAAAAAATATTTTATTTGGCTTATTTCCATACTATCACCATTCATAACATTAACATTATTATTTAATAGTTAATTATATATTAGACTTTATGATTTGTCAATGATATAATA
The DNA here is from genome assembly GCA_036549705.1 of Acutalibacteraceae bacterium. Classification (GTDB taxonomy): domain Bacteria; phylum Bacillota; class Clostridia; order Oscillospirales; family Acutalibacteraceae; genus CAG-964. Next base: position 7,934 of record JAXKHT010000074.1, read on the forward strand.
ATGACAACAAAAAACAACTCAGGAGGAAATAATAATGCCAGAACTAACACAACTACTAGAAACCACAATGCTAATTTGCTTTGGTGCATCTTGGCCAATATCTGTAATAAAAAACATCAAAGCAAAAACAGCTAAATCTATGAGCTTACAATTTATCCTGCTTATTATTTTGGGCTATCTTGCAGGTATAACTGCAAAAATTGCAACTAATCAAATTAATTTTGTTCTTGTTGTATATTTAATTAATTTGGCGTTTGTGTCTGTTAATTTAGTAATATACTTTATAAATAGAAAGTATGACAAACAAGTAGAACAACAAGCAGAGTTATTAACTGTATAAATTAATCTACACACAAATATATTTCAATATTCTAAAATAAAATCTGACGGCATTATTAAACAAATGCCGTCAGATTTTTTTATAACACCAACAATACTAAACTAAATAAAACACAAATCATACTGCTATACACTACTCATAAAAAATGCCCCAACATCTATATTCTCTGGGATAATACCATACATACCTGTAAGTGGGTCCTTAAAAAGAGGAATATGTGGAGGCACAGCAGTAAAGCAAAAATACATCATTGCAAATAAAAACAGCAAACCCAATGCAAAGGGAAACAGCCACCTTAATTCTAATTCTGATGCAGTTAGCTTATAAGTAAAAAACTGAACAACACAAATCCACAAAAAACTACTTAGAATATCAAGCCATAATATAGGTTTGCCTGCAATATCAGTAAGAATATAGAAAAAAACGACAATCAAACCACACAACAAATATAGTCCAAAGGTTTTAACCACAACAAATTGCCTAAAATATGGAATAGAGAAAGCTAATTCTATAATTGACCATACAACATATGGCAATGCAAAAATTTTTAGATGCTCCCAAACACTTTCGTTTACCGAGCCAAACAGTACCCCCACCAAACTTCCATTTGTCCAACCATAAACAAAATGCAATAAACAGGCACATATAAATATAAAAAACACACCTATTATTTCTAATAAAAAAAATTTATTGTTGCTCACACTACCCACCTCATTATTTCATATAATGCATTGTATGAGGTAACAATAAATTATATTCAATTCTTTTATTGGCATAAGGCTTGTTAAGCATAATATAATTTATTCAATAATCAAAATAGAATAACCCCCACAATCACATAAATCCAATAAAAAGATATGTTAAAAACGCCCCTGCTACAGCAGACAAACCCATTCTTACAAACCAATACATAAAAGCGTAAGTTTTCTTTATTTTAGAAGGTGCTGTCATTACTGTAAGCATTTTTTTAGCTTCTTTTTCCAATAAATTTCTTTGCACATTGGCATACTCTGGTTTCAATACCAACAAGGCACGTTCATAGTATATATTACCGGTATCTGTAACCTCAATAATAGAACGATTTATCCCCTTTATCATAGAAACATCTCCCTTAAAATATTTATAGACCACCACACCATATGTTTTAATAAATAGATTTGTACATTTATATGCTCTAGTTAATTATTATGGTGTAATTAAAGACGACTTTATTATTGGCTAATAATTACAAACTTATTCAATTTAAACATTTTTTTGGCAATGTTGAAAACTTGTTGAGAAGTGTTGAAAAGTTATTAACATTTTCAACTTGGTAACAAATTATACACTTGGTAAACTATAAACTTTCCACGAAATTGTTAAAAACCATGTGGATTATGATAAAAACAACCTGTGAAACACTAGTTAAACACCGATTTTTTATGTTAATAACTTTTTAAGTTTTCAACATTATTATAGTCAACAATAAATTATTACAAAATATTACAATATCATTACTGTTTGTAATTTTTTCTTGTCAACCCCAAAACGAAAAAATGTTGAAAATTTTTTTACCTTAAAAAATCCATAATTTTCCCATTACTATGTACTTTTTCAAAAATACAAGAATTTACAAGAATATATGTCAATAGAAAAGAGCAAAATACTTTTCAACTTAAAAACAAATAGCAAAATAACCAAAAAATTTACAAATTTGTAAGTTTTTAAGAGTTTTCAACATATTATCAACATTTATTCCAGTTATAAATTTTTATATTAAAATAGCAATTACACATAGTTTGTACACATAATATTATATATTATACTTGATTACAGAAAGGACGGTTATTAAAATGAACATTGAATTACTGGACAACAAAAGAGTGTTGATTGACCTTTGCACTGAGGATATGAATATTTTGTCCTTAAAACCTCATCCATATAATTTGTGTTCCAATATAAACAAAAATATATTAAAAAGCCTAATACGAATTGCACAGAAAAAAATTGGACTTAGCACAGATGATATTGAACAAGTTTATATAGAAACTATGCCATACAACGGCGGTTGCTTTATTTTAATTACAGTCAACAAACACCCTGTATTAGAAAAATATAAAGTTTTATACAAGCCTTACAAGGCTATGTTTTTATTTAGCAACAGTGAAAATATGCTTGGGGCTATTGAACAGCTTTATAGAATATTTGAAAACAACTACTTCTCTACCCTAATAGTATACAACCAAAAATACTATTTATTAATTTACACTAAAGAAAATTTATCCACTGCTAATACTGTTATTCTTAACGAATACTGTTGCAATTATACCTGTTGCAGAGATTCTATAAATTATATAAAAGAACAAGGTAAAATAATATGCCATAAAAACGCTGTAAAAAAAATAGGCAGTGCCTTGTAACACTGCCTACATCAATAATGCCATTATATTGACAACACATTATATATTGTCGCTTAAAGCTTTTAGATTTTCTATAGCCTTTTTAGGGTCATCTGCCTTAAATACACCTGTACCAGAAACACAAATATCAATACCGGCACTTGCACACTGCTGGATAGTTTTTTCGTTAATTCCACCGTCTGCCTCAATAAGAATTTCAACACCCTGTCTTTCAGCCTCTGCCTTAATTTGTGCCACCTTTGGAAGCATATCAGCCATAAATGACTGACCACCAAAGCCAGGTTCTACTGTCATAATAAGTACCATATATATGTCCTTTAGGTAAGGATATACAGCATCAGCAGGGGTATTAGGCTTAATAACCAAACCACTTTTAACACCTGCATTATTAATTTTATCAATAGTATCTTTAATATTTGATTTTGACTCCACGTGGAAAGTAATAATATCTGCACCTGCGTTTACAAAATCCTCTATGTAATCATAAGGATTATCTATCATTAAATGAACATCAAATGGCACCTGTGTAAGACCTTTTACAGCCTTAATAACAGGAGCACCAAAAGTTATATTTGGCACAAAAGCACCGTCCATAACATCAAGGTGCATATAGTCTGCCCCTGCCTTGTCCATTCTTATTATTTCCTCACCCATTTTTGCAAAATCACAGGATAACAGTGATGGTGCTATCTTCATAATTAACATCTCCCTTTTATAAAATCAAGGTTTTCTAACATAAGTTGAAACAATAGTTGTTAATGCCCAAAATGCCATAAAGCCTAAAAGCTCTAAGGTGTTTATGCCTTGCTCGGCAGAGGTTAAAGCAACTGCCGATGTAAATAACACGCCCAGCACTATACCAATAATCTGAATAATAACAGCAACATTAATACAGCTTTTCATTCTTATACAGCCTGTTATTGCACTTGCAAGTGATGACAGCTTTCCTCTGGTACCAATATAGCATCTTGCTCGTCGACTTTTCTCTGAAATGGCTTCTTTACAGATATTACCCAAAGAATTAGGCAATATTTTTACAGAACGTATATGCAAACCATAATCACTGGCAATAGACTCTACTGTAAGATTAGGGTCTGCTGTACGAACCAATATAGAAATGCCTTCGCTTTCCAGCTTTTTAATTTCGGTTTTTGTTTTGTCGTCTGCCTTATATGCTGTAACAATCATAGCAACAAGCTGTCCTGCACTAGCCAAATAAGTAATATTTCTGCGTTCTTCTATAAAGGCTGTTTCGTCATCTATTGGAGGAAGCTCTACACCGTATTTTTCCATAAGCTCTCGTCTGCCAATAAGCACACGCTCTCCGCCAATCCAGCCTACTATACCTTTATTTTCTTCAAACTTAACACTGTCTACATAAGGCAGACTATCGCCCTTGCGTTCTATAACATCTGCAAATACATATGTTAAAGATGTATTTGCAACCTTTAACACCGCTGCAACATTAAGCATATAATTTTCAAGATTAGATGTTACATAAGGCTTTAGGCTTACCAGCTCTACACTGGAATATGGATAAATTTCTTTGCTATCTATCATAATAGCAGAGGTATCTACAAATTGTGTAACAGCAGTATAACCTACTATCATTGCATCATTATTAAGAGCTTTTCTACACAATTTTTTCATTGGAATATTAACAGCCAACAAACAGGAAACTGGAACACTTAGACAAGCTACCATTGCAAAGGCTGAAAATGCACCAATTAAATTCTTAAACATTATTCCGTGAATAATTGAAACTGTTACAGCTATAACCAAACTTATAATTGAGAATTTACCAGCAGTAGTTTCACTTGGGTCTGGTGCATAAGACAGCTTCAAAAAGTTTTTGTAAAAATATGTTTTTCTTTGGTAGCCCACAATAGGGTCAGCAGCGTTAGTACCCCTTACCATTTTTTCTGCGTTTTTCTTATCATTAAGAATAGTAGCAGCATACTTTCTTCTGTCTTGGGCTACAAACCTAAAGTTATCTTTAATACGCAATACCATTGTCATTTTACCAAGAAGATTTAACCCCAATGCAAACATTACAAGAATTGCATATAAACTTCTTGTCCCATTATAAAAGGCATTACAATCAAACAGCGACACAATACTTTGCATAATAGCAGCCACAGAAGCAACTGCCACAGCAGTATCTGAGTTACCCTTAAATCCAATAAGAGGTATTAAACCGTTTTTCACCGTCATTCCGGAAACCCCCACTGCAACAGACAGCATAACCAAGGTTGTAACACAGAACATCATTTCTGCATTTGGAATAAACCCTATTAACAGCTCCGGAAAAAATCTTTGTAATATAACCAAAGCAAACTGTATAACAAACACAATACCAACTATAAGAGTTCTGAAAAACAATTTTCTTATATTCAGGTTCAATTCAGCCATAACTGCACCTGCATCTTGTGGAGATTCATAGTCCTCTATAGTCTGTGCCTTGTCTTCGTTGGAAGCTATTGCACTATAATCTACTGCAACGCTGTACTGGCTGAACAGCTTTTCTTTAACAGTTTTCTTCTCTTTCGCTTTTTCAAGCTCTTGTTTTTTCTTTTCTAGAGCCTTTCTTTTTTCCTCTGCTTTTCTTTTGTTGCGTTCAAGTTGATTTTCGTTAATTTTCTCTGTTAGAGTTTCCACAACATCAACTGATTTTTCATTTTCTTTAGCAGAATTTATATCCTCGTCAAATGGATTATCTCTTTTTAATTCGTCTGTGTTATTACTGTTAAAAGCAGTGGTTGCTTGGGTTATTATTTCTTCCTCCATAACCTCTGCTTGTTTTTTAGCCTGCTCTGCTTTTTTCGCCTCCAATACCTCTGGTTGCAAATAGGCTTCATAGGCATTAAGCAATATTGGTGACAGCTTACCAATTTCCACATTAAAGGTAGCAGAATTATTTTCAATAGTATACATTGGCTCTATGTTGCCCTCTATAAAAATATTTCCATTTACCTTTTGAACTGTTACAAAGCTCATATCCATATCTAAAATAGGATTTGACTCTGTCTTTTGATTTATATTGCTATCAACATCATTAGTAGTTTGTTGATTTATATTATGGGGCTGATTATCCGAATTTAATTTATCGTTAGTAATATTTTCCGACTTATTGGAATTAGCTTTAGATTTAGCAGTTACATTATTTTTAAGAACCTGTGGATTTGCAAGATTTTCGTCACTTACAAATTCATCTGGCTTGGCATTTAATGCTTGACCTATCTTAAACAAGGATTTGAAAAAGGATTTTTTCTTTTTTCTTGGTCTTCTCTCAAATTTCTTATCAGAAAAATCTGTATTATCAAAATTATACAGATTTTTATCTTCTTCATCTAAGGTATATTCAGACTCGTCCTCTTCGTCCTCGTCATATTCATCAAAGGAACCTTTTGATTTCTTTGTATCTGCTCCCTTTTTATCCTTTTCCTTACCCTTTTCCTTAGCCCTGTGCTGAACATCTCGTTCAATGTTGCCCATTAGTTCAACATCGTCCTCGTTCTGCTGGGTAGATTCTTCCTCTGTGGTAGTATCATCAGTAGTATCCTCGTTTGTAAAATGAGGGTCGCTATCTACAATTTTTAAGAAAGGCTTTTTAGGCTTTTCCTCTGGTTCATTAATTTCCTGAGTAGCTTTATTACTTAACTTGCCTTTTTTATCAACCACAGGAACAGCCTCTTTCAGCCGTCTTTTTTCCTTTTCATTTTCCTCTATAACATCTTTTTCAGTAACAGTCATTAATCTTTTCAGCTTTCCAAGAATATTTTTAGAGGTATCATTCTTTTCATTCATTTTATCAACTCTTTTCAAACTGATAATTTTTTTATTTCCTTTGTTTATACTGGGGCGTATTTTAATTATGCCTTTAATTTTTCAAACAGCCTCTAGTACTAAACCTTTATTTATTTCTCTGTCTTAATACATCATACATAAGCACACCTGCTGCAACAGATGCATTAAGAGAATTTATATTGCCTTTCATTGGCAAAGATAATATTCCGTCGCACTTACTTCTTACAAGTCTGCCAATGCCCTTGCCCTCGTTACCTATAACCAAAGCAACTGCACCTGACAAATTGGTTTTTGCAGAGTCCTGTCCGTCCATATCGGCACCAAACACCCATACGCCACGCTCTTTAAGCTCATCTATAACACTTGGTATATTTGTTACTCTTGCAACCTTTACATATTCCACTGCACCGGCAGAGGCTTTACCAACAGTATAGCTTAAACCTGCACTTCTTCTTTTAGGTACTATTACACCGTGAGCCCCTGTACATTCTGCTGTTCTTATAATTGCACCTAAATTATGTGGGTCTTCTATTTCGTCAAGGACAATAATAAAAGGCTCTTCATTTCGGCTTTTTGCTGTTTCAAAAATATCCTCTACTGTAGAGTACTCCTTTACAGCCGCCAGTGCAATTATACCCTGATGAACAGCACCGCCACACATAAAATCCAGCTTCTTGCTGTCTGCTTCTTTTACAGGTATACTTTTTTCCTTAGCCAGTGCCATAAGATTACCAACAGCACCACCCTTGGTACCCCTTGCAACCATTACATACTCTATGGCTCTTCCACTGCTTAGTGCTTCTTTTACGCAATTTCTGCCAGCTATTACATCTTTATATCTTTCTTCTTCGTTATTAGGAGTTCTATCTCTTTTTTCTCTTGTTTCTTTATTAATAGGCTTTCTGTTTTCTCTTTCAGAATTACTATTAAATTTCTTGTTATTAAATTTATCTCTCATCAGACAACACCTGTCCTCATTTTAATTTTTGGCATATATATTTGTATTATAGCATACCATCGTAAAATATCAAAGTATTTGACTAAAAAAAGTAGAGGTTCGTCAAACAAGTTCAATCTACACCAATCTTAAAATAGCACAAAGCAGACCGACAATTAAATCGGTCTACTTTGTGTTATATATCCTATAAAATTAATGGGTAATGTTATATTTAATTTCTACCAATAATGTTTTAATTTTTCAATTAATTCATATACTTTGGTGCCAGGTGCAGACTTTGAGGGCGTTTTTCCAGAATTGATTTTTTCCAACTTTTTCGCGTTTGCTATTGCGGTATCCGTATAGTCTTTTAGCACATCAAACATATCATCTCGTGTTTTGGTATACGGACCTACTTCTAACACATTTAATTGTTCAGACAGTTTATCTTGATATTCGTTTCGATGTAAGTCGGAATGCATAAAACTAAAGTGAAGCAAAAACCAAAGTTCAATACATTGATTAGACCATATAGCGTGATATTCGCATTCGTTACTACTCTCCTTTTTACATGAATCTGGAACTTCATTGATTTTATCTTGTGGAAACTCATCTGTATCATAGATAATCCAAACATGTTTGTATCCGTTAGGATTACCTTTTACTAGCTTCTTTGCTTCATCAAAAAGATTTGTAGTGTTGTCACCTTGTCCAACTATTTCAAGTTGTATCTTAGTACTGTAATTCTTATTGATTAAATTTTTTATTGCTTTAAAATAATTTGGTTCTGTTTTTGTTCCTTCAGTAATAATTAAATGGTACTCCGGTTGCATTTTCTTCTTTTTACCTTTGTATCGTCCATCCAACCATCCTTTATTTATCTCGGACTTTTTAGGGGGCTTTAAGCTCATATCAAATCCTCCCATGAAAGCATAGTTTCAAGATAAGGATCTGCACCATATCTACCTTCTAAATATTGTTTATCGTAGGCGGCAGTACTATTAATTCTTTTTCCATCTTCTTTACGAATATCGTAAAGGGAATACAATTCACTAGAACGACTTTTATCAAGACAAGCAAACCAAATTTCATCTCGTCTAAACACATTTTTTTTCAATATAGATATATCGTGACAAGTAAATAGTAGTTGAGCACCATTTTTGTTTATATCACTATTTGTAAATAAACTTACAATATATCTAAGCAATTTAGGGTGAAGCTTTGAATCTAATTCATCAACAATAATCAAACAACCTTCCATTAAAGCGTGCATTATTATCGGAAAAATAGCAAATATCTTTTTAGTTCCCTCAGATTCTTTTTCAAAGGAAATCCAATAAGGTTCAGATTTTATTGTTCTTTTTAATATAAATTGATTTTTTTCTTTATCAAAAGCATAATCAGATATATCTATTCCCATATCATTAATTGCAGTAATAAAACTTTTTTTGAATTTTTCATCATCGGAAATAAGAATATTTTTTTCAGCTTTTGGGTTTGCATAGTTTCTAATAATACAAGATTCAAACCATTCTTGTACTTCTGAAATTACAGGTATTTCGTAATTAATAGCTAAAAAAGATAGATATGGCATTTTTTGATTAACTTTGGTGTTTATTGAAGAATTTAACACACTACTACCTAATTCAATTTTATTTTCTTCTCTTTCAAAAATCATAGCTGGTTTTTTTGCACCCAACTTTTTTCTATAAAGATATTCAGAAACTATGTGGTTATCGAAAATAGAAATATAGTACCTGTACTCATTTTGTTTTGTGCGGAAGTAAATATTAAACTCAGTTGGCAACTTTGACGATATTTCGTCAAAGCAAAACGGTTCATTTGCAACCCTGTGTTGAAAAATCATAGGTTTCTTATTTTTATCAAGACGATAAATTGGTTCAACAACAAAAGTAATTAAACACGAAAGAGCCTGAAGTAAACTTGTTTTTCCCCCACCATTAGGACCATATATGACACTAACTGGTAATAACGGAGTCGAATTTTCTGATGTGATTAAACTATCTACAAACTCATCTAATTTTGCAGCTTGAAAATCGAAAACAGTTTCGTCCTTATACGATTTAAAATTCTTAAAACTAAATTGGCAAATCATTTGAATATTCCTCCTATCATTTCTATATATTAGCATTAATATGTAAAAAATTCAAGTTTATACATTGATTGGTAAAAAATATTTTTACAAATCAATGTATAAACGCAGGTATCTAATTATTAATCAAAAGAATACACTTGTATCAGTAGTTGTGTACGACAATACTATATCTAAGATTACAAAAAGTGCTGTGACTAACAAAATAGCCTCAGCACTTTTATAAAAAATATCCAATTTAAGATTAAACTTTAAGATTGAACCTTCAAAAATTCGTTTTGCATATAGTCATATACATCTTGTGGAAGATTAGCAAAGGTATAGCACTTTGCAAGATATTCGTCAGATGGATAAACAAGCTCATTATTCTTCATATCCTCATCAAGTAAATCGTAGGCAGCCTGATTAGGTGTGGAGTAGCCTATATATTCAGAGTTAGCCTTAGCAACCTCTGGTTCTAGCATATAGTTGATGAATTTCTCTGCAAGCTCCTTATTCTGTGTAGTTTTTGGAATACACATAGAGTCAATAAACAAGTTAGAGCCTTCCTCTGGCAGAACATAATCAATATTTTCGTTATTGCTCATCATAGCAGCAATATCGCCTGCATAATAAGGTGCAAGAGCTGCCTGATCGCCCTCCATTTCTGTAAATACCTGATCCATTACATACTTTTTAAGTATAGGTTTTTGCTCTGTTAGATATGCTGATGCTACATCAATATTCTCTTTAGTAACAGTGGTAGGAGTAATACCCTTTAGCTTCATAGCAATAGCCATAGCATCTCTTGAATTGTTAAACATAAGAATGTTACCGCTATACTTTTCGTCCCACAAGCAATCAAAACTTGTTGGCTTTTTGTCCACCATAGTCTTATTGTAAGCAAGAGCAACTACACCCCAAGAATAAGCTACAGAATATTCACCAGTTGGGTCAAAGTCAGTTTTCTTATATTTTTCCATAAGGTTAGACACATTAGGAATGTTTTCAAAATTAATTTTCTCTAACATATCTTCCTCAATTAGCTTACTAATCATATAGTCAGATGGAATGATAACATCATATGATGAGTTACTGTCCTTTAACATATTATACATTTCTTCGTTTGATTCATAATTTGTATAATTAACATTTACATTATATCTTTTCTCAAACTCAGCTATTGTATCCAGAGTATCATCTTCACCGTTTGAGATATACTCGCCCCAGTTAAATACATTAATTTCCTCTTTAGCCTCTGCACCACAGCCTGTAAACATTGTAGCTGTAGAGGTAGCCAGTAACACGCACATTATTGCACATAATATTCTTTTCATTTACATTCTCCTTTATCTGCTTTGGGTAGCCTTTTCAGCCTTCCTCTCTTTTATATTTACAACCAAAAGTATAGCAATAGTAACAACAAACAGCAATGTAGACAAAGCGTTTATTGTTGGTGAAATTCTACGCTTTAGCATTGTATATATTTCTATAGGCAATGTCTGAAACTTTGGACCTCTTGTAAAATATGTAATAACAAAATCGTCCAAAGAATATGTAAAAGACATTAGCATACCGGAAATAATGCCGGGCATAATCTCTGGTATAACAGTTTTGAAAAACGCCTGTCGTTGGTTACAACCCAAATCCAGTGCCGCTTCATAAATGCTTTTATCCATCTGCCTTAGCTTTGGCATTACATTTAATATTACATAAGGCGTACAAAAGCTGATGTGTGCTATAAGCACTGTCCAAAAGCCCATTTCAAACTGAAATAATCCACCTAAAAATGCAAACAACAGCATAAAAGATACACCTGTTACAATTTCCGGATTAATTATAGGGAAGTTAGAAACATTAGTAACCAAACTTCTTACGGGCTTTTTCATATTATAAATACCTATAGCCGCCATAGTGCCAAGCAATGTTGCAAAAATTGCCGCTAACACTGCTATTATAAGTGAATTGTAAAGGGACGTCATAATAGCATCGTTTTCAAAAAGCTCAAAATACCATTTAAGGGTAAACCCTTTCCATACAGAGGTTTTGCCATTATTAAATGAATAAAGTATAAGCACCGCAATAGGTAAATAAAGAAAAATCATTACAAGTGCTATGTATATTTTAGAAGCAATCTTTCTTTTACCTTTCACGCTACTGCTACCTCCTCGTCACCAAACTTATTCATAATGATAATAAATACCAATATGATAACCATAAGTGCCAAAGAAATGGCAGAACCCACATTTTTATCTCTCATAAATATATTTTCAATTACGTCGCCAATCATTTTGTCCCCTGTACCACCAAGGTACTGTGCAACTAAAAATGTACTGGCTGTTGGTACAAACACCATTGTTATACCACTGATAATACCAGGAACACTTAAAGGTAAAACCACCTTTGAAAACACCCGTATTTTATTTGCACCTAAATCGTCAGCAGCCTCTATTAGGCTGTTGTCAATTTTAAGCATAACTGAATGTATTGGCAACACCATATAAGGTAAAAAGTTATACACCATACCCAGCACAACTGATCCAGCATTGCCCAGCAACGGCACATCAAGTCCTAACAGTTTAACGCCTATATCTACCAAGCCGTCATTCTGTAATAAAAGCACCCACGCATAAATTCTTAAAATAAAGTTCATCCACATTGGCAGCATTATAAGCATAGTAAGTATACTTTGGGTACTCTTTTTTGCCCTGGACATTATATAGCTTAAAGGATAAGCCAATAACAAGCAAATTGCTGTAGAAATTAAAGCTATCCACAAAGAGCGTATAAAAACGTCTGTATAAAACAAGCTGTCTGCAAACGACTGTAAGGTAAAGCTACCGCTTTTGTCTGTAAAAGCGTAATACACAACCATTACCAGTGGGATAATGGTAAAAATAAGCATCCATATTAAATATGGGTAAGCAGGTGCTTTCGACTTCATTTGCTGTCACCTCCCACTTCGTTATCACACAAAGTGAAATGTGCATTGTCAAAGTTAAAGCAAATAGGGGCATTGGTTGCCACCTGTTCGTCTTGTTCACTTGTCATAAGCCATTTATGATTTTCTGTTTCCATAATAATCTCGTTATATTCACCCTTATATATAACAGAAACTATGTAAGCCTCTAATTGACCATTGCCGTCACCTGCTATATAAATATCTGACGGTGACAATGTTATCTCTAGCTGTGAACCTTCTGGGAAACAATGACCCTGAACTTGAATTGTATTTTCCTCTACTTCTATCTCCATAGAATTTTCTTCTTCGTCACAGCTTGTAACCACTGCGGTAAAGATATTATTTTCTGTTGGGAATAGTTTATTCATTATATGTATATTCTCTGGTGTAAAGGTCATACCTATCTTTTTACCAACAGGTTCTGCTGTATAGCTGTGAATAAGCCACAAACAGCCGTCGCAGTCAACCTGCATTTCGTAATGAACACCCTTGAAAACTACATCTTTAACAACACCTGTAAGCAATCCTTTTTCAGGCTCGCAGGCATCTATATCTTCTGGACGAATAACTACATCTACAGGCTTATAATTACCAAAGCCAGCGTCAGAGCATTTTATCTCTTTGCCTTGTAAAATTACAACATAATCCTCTTTCATTATTCCGTTAAGAATATTAGCCTCGCCTATAAAATCTGCAACAAAGGCATTTGCAGGTTCGTTGTAAATATCTGTTGGAGAACCAATTTGCTCTATTTTACCGTTATTCATTACCACAACACGGTCAGACATTGTAAGTGCCTCCTCTTGGTCATGGGTAACGAATACGAATGTAGTTTTAAGCTGATGCTGTAGCTGTTTAAGCTCTATCTGCATATCTTTTCTCAGCTTTAGGTCTAACGCACCTAAAGGCTCATCAAGTAAAAGCACCTTTGGGTCACAAACCAAGGCTCTTGCTATTGCTACACGCTGTTGTTGACCACCAGACAGTTTGGATATTGGTCTTTTTTCATAGCCCTTTAAGTCTACAACTGCAAGCATTTTTTTAACAGCCTTATCTATCTCATCCTTTGGCATCTTTTTCAACTTTAAGCCAAAGGCTACATTATCATACACATTAAGGTGTGGGAACAAGGCATACTTTTGAAACACTGTGTTTACATTACGCTTATTAGGTGGAACATTATTAATACGCTGTCCGTCAAAGAAAACATCTCCGCTGTCCGGCTCTAAAAAGCCACCTATTATTCTAAGGGTAGTGGTTTTACCACAGCCACTTGGTCCTAACAATGTTATAAATTCTCTATCCTGTATATCAAGGTTAATTTTATCAAGTATTACCTCTCCATCAAAGGATAATTCAATATCTTTCAATGAAATAATTGGTTTTTCATTCAATTTATGCACCCCCAATATAAATATAAAGTTACAAAAACAAATAAAAACAATCAATTTGTCACCTTACAGTATACTTATAAATGACCTGTTTTGTCAATCACTTTATTGTGGTAAATTAAAATTTGTTATGCAAATATATAGACAACACTGTATAAACACTTTTACAACCTATCAACTATTTTTAATAAAATTTATTTTATTTATGTATTGACTTTAATTTTATTTATGTTATACTTAATATTGTTAAAGATAAAAAGAAAGGAAACATAAAATGAAAATCGACGAAGTGCCACAATGGATACTTGCACTGGAAGCAGAAGATGTTAATTTTTTAAAAAACTTTGTGTTAAAGTCAGGTTCCTTGAAAGAAATTGCAAAACTATACGAAGTTTCTTATCCAACTGTACGACTACGCTTAGACAAATTGATACAACGTATAGAATTAAACGAACAAAAAGAGGAAGAACCTTTCACTGTGTTTATTAAAGGATTAGCTGTTGACTCCAGAATTGATTTAGAAACAGCAAAAATTATAATTGACAAATATAAAAAAGAAAGAGGTAAAAAATAATGAACTTAATTAGAGTAATATGTTTTCTTGTGGTTATGGGCTTACAGTATAGCTTTGGTCTAAAAAAGAAACGACTACTAGGCGTAATTTTGCCTGCTATAATTTTGATTATACTATCTTATTTTGCAATTCAACAACACTCTTTTGAGCCTGTACTATACGGTATTTTGGGTGCTGGTGGACTTGGGGTTGAATGGTTTTTTGGGTATTCAAAATCTAAAAAACACGATGAAGAAGAGCTTGAGCGTATGAAAGCCAAAGATATTTAATAAAAATATTACCATAAAAAACACCACAACACATACTGTTTATTGGTATGCGTTGTGGTTATTTATTTTTGTTAGGGTTTATTTATTACCCGAATTTTTAAAACAAACTTATTTCGCAAATTGGCTATTATAAAGATTGCTGTAAAAACCACCCTTTTCCATAAGTTGGCTGTGGGTACCTTGCTCTATAATGTTACCGTCTTTCATTACCAGTAATATATCTGCTGTTTTTACAGTGGAAAGTCGGTGGGCTACAATAAAGCTGGTTCTGCCTTTCATTAATTCACCAAAGGCTTGCTGAATTTTCATCTCTGTTCTTGTATCAATAGAAGATGTTGCTTCGTCAAGAATAAGCATAGGTGGTGAGCATAACATTATGCGTGTTATACACAACAGCTGTTTTTGTCCTTGAGAAAGTCCCCCACCGTCCTCACCTATTACTGTGTCATAGCCCTGTGGCAAACGCTTTATAAAGCTGTGTGCGTGAGATTTTTTCGCAGAGGCTATTACCTCTTCATCTGTGGCATTTGGCTTACCCATTGTTATGTTATCTCTTATTGTGCCTGCCTTTAGCCAAGTTTCCTGTAGTACCATACCATAATTTTGTCTTAGGCTTTTTCTAGTTATATCCTTTATTTCGTAACCGTCTACCTTTATATTACCATTTACAGTGTCATAAAAACGCATAAGCAAATTAATAAGAGTAGTTTTGCCACAGCCTGTTGGGCCTACTATTGCTACACGCTGACCGGATTTTACAGAAAGGCATAAATTTTCTATAAGTTTTCTTTCTTTCACATAAGAAAAATATACATTTTCAAGCTGTACATCACCCTGTACATTTTCCAGTATAACAGCAGGCTCTTTTTCAGGCACTTCCTCTGTTTCTTCCAACAATTCAAAAACTCTGCCAGCACAAGCCAGTGCGTTTTGTAATTCTGTTATTACACCAGAAATTTCATTAAAAGGCTTTGTATATTGGTTTGCATAGCTTAAAAAGCAAGTAAGGCTACCTACTGTAATATTTCCCCACACAACCATTAAAGCACCTGTAAGGGCTACTCCAGCATAAACAAGGTTATTTACAAAGCGAGTACAAGGGTTAGTAAGAGATGAAAAAAATATAGCCTTTAAGGAGCTTTTCTGTAGCTGGTTATTAATATGGTCAAACTTTTCTTGGTTTTCATCTTGGTGATTATAGGCTTGTACTACCTTTTGATTTTCTATCATTTCCTCAACAAAGGCTGTTTGCTCTCCTCTTACCTCTGACTGAGTTTTGAACATATTGTATGTTTTTGATGCAATAAATTTAGCCACAAACAAGGACAAAGGTGTAACCAAAACCACCACCAATGTTATTACCCAATTTGCAGACAACATAAATGCAAGGGTTCCTATAATTGTTACCACACCTGTAAATAGCTGTGTAAAACCCATAAGCAATCCGTCTGATAATTGGTCAACATCTGAAATAACCTTGCTTACAGTGTCGCCACTTGGGTGGGTATCCAAATAATTTAAGGGTAATCTTTCTATTTTATTAATAGCCTGATTTCGTATATCTCTTGAAATATGATAGGTTATTTTATTGTTACAGGTGTTCATTATCCATTGTGCCAATGCTGTTACCAGTGCTATTGCCCCTGCTGTAATAAGAATAGGTACAATTTTATTAAAATCCACCTTGCCCTCACCTACTATGCAGTCAATAGCCTGACCTATAAGCACAGGTATATAAAGGGTAAGTGCCACAGACACCATAGCCAACAAAACAGATGCCACCAAATAGCCCTTATAGCCCTTAACATATTTAAGTACCCTGATAATAGTGTCCTTTTGTTTCATTAGCGGTTCACCTGCCCATCTGTTTGTGAATTATAAATCTCTTGGTATTCTTCACAGGTTTTTAATAGCTGAGAATGTGTGCCTATACCTGCAATTTTTCCGTCATCAAGTACAATAATTTTGTCTGCGTGCATTATTGAAGATGTACGCTGTGACACAATAAACACAGTGGTATTTTTTAGAGTTTTTAATGCTTGTCTTAGCCTTGCATCTGTTGCATAGTCCAGTGCAGAAGCACTGTCGTCTAGTATAAGAATTTCTGGCTTTTTAACTAATGCTCTTGCAATGGTTAAACGCTGACGCTGACCACCAGACAAATTCTTACCACCTTGCTGGATAATATGGTCAAGTCCATTTTCCTTACTTGCTACAACATCAGTTGCCTGTGCAAGATTTAAGGCTAGTTCTATATCTTCATCTGTTGCGTTTTTCTTACCCCACAAAATATTTTCTCTGATAGTACCCTTAAATAAAACAGCCTTTTGCAGTACTATTCCTATTTTTTCTCTTAATTGCTGTGGTGTGTATGACTTTACATTTAATCCGTCTATATATACGCCACCCTTTGTACAGTCATAAAAATGAGGTATTAAATTTACCAAAGAAGATTTACCAGAGCCAGTACCACCTATTATGCCAACAGTTTCTCCTTTTTTAACACTAAAGGAAATATCGCTTAGGCTTTCTTCTCCTGCATTTTTATAGGTAAGTGCAACATCTATAAAATCAATATAATTTTCTGTTTTTATTTTGTCCTGTGGTATATATTGCAAGGTGCTTTCTGTTTCCAATAGGCTTTCTGCCCTATTTGCACAGGCTACAGACTTTGTTATTACTATAATAAGATTAGCCAGTTTAATAAGCTCCACCAATATTTGTGACATATAATTATACAACGCCACAACAGCACCCTGTGTAATTATGCCCTGTTCAACTCTTATAGCACCAATGTATATTAATATAACTATTGCAACATTAATTATTATATATGTTACAGGATTCATAAGAGCAGATATTTTTCCAACATATTTCTGTGCATCTGTAAGGCTTTCGTTAATTTCCTTAAATTCCTTTACCTCTTGTTCCTCTCTGCAAAAGGCTCTTATAACCCTTACACCTGTTAAATTTTCTCTTGTTTTTGCTGTTACCCTATCAAGCAGATTTTGCACTTTTTTATACAGTGGTATACTAACAAGCATAATTGCAAAAACCACCACAGATAATGCAGGTATAGCACCAACAAAAACCAATGCACTGTTAAAATCTATAGTAAATGCCATTATCATAGCACCAAAAACTATAAAAGGTGAACGCAGGAATAATCTTAAAAATAGATTTACACCATTTTGCACCTGATTAACGTCGCTTGTGATTCTTGTAATCATTGTAGATGTACCTAAACTATCAAGTTCCGAAAAAGAAAAGCCTTGAATTTTCTTAAACAAAGCAGACCTTAAACCTGTTCCAACACCTACTGCCGCTTTGGCTGCAAAATATTGTGCTGTTACAGAGCTTGCCAAACCAACCAAAGCCAAAAGTGCCAGTATAAAAAACATTTTTGTAATGTGTGCTTTGTCATTATTGCCTATGCCTACATCTATAAGAGAAGCAACTGCCAACGGCACAAGCAATTCAAAGGTAGCCTCTAACAGCTTAAACAACGGGCCTAATATTGCCTCTTTTTTGTATTTACCCAACAGAGTTATTATCTGTTTCATTTTTATTCCCCTTTAATCCCCTTTAATCTTCCTGTTCTCCACAATCTTCACATAATCTATAGCCCTTTTCCAAGGCTGTATCTAAACTATTAAAATATATTTTATTTTCCTCTTTCATTTTGTTTAATGATGAGCAACCCTTACTGTGAACCACCTTAGATTTTTTATTTCCAACATAATTCTCCTCTTGAATTGATGACGAGCTATTATCTACCCTTTTTCCATTTATAACAGTAGTATAACCCTTGTCTGTACTTACAGATATTTTATCATCAGCCATATTCACCACAATACTGCCCTGTTCATCTGTACGCAGATAAGGTACATTATTCTTTTTGAACAGCGAAGTTATCTCTTTATGAGGGTGACCATAATCGTTATTCTTTCCACAGCTTATAACTGCCAACTGTGGTTTTGCTGAGTTAAACAGCTTTTTACCAGTACTGGTACTGCTTCCATGGTGACCTACACTAAGAAGATTTGCAGAAACATTAAATCCACTGGCTATAACCTGTTCTTCCGCTGGTTTTTCTGCATCGCCTGTAAACAATGCAGACATACCCTTATATTCTGCATTAAATATAATTGAAGCATTATTTAAGTTATCACCATAATCGTAAGGGACAAAGGTTGTTAATGTGCAATCTCCTATTGTAAATGTGTCGTTGCTCTTTGGAAAGATAACATTATAATTATTCTCGTCTATATAATCAATCAGCTTTTCCCATTTGTATGTTGTGCTGTATGCCTCTGTCATTATAATATTTTCAACAGTTACATCTTCTAACACCTGTTGCATACCGCCATAATGGTCTGTGTGAGGATGAGTTATAACCGCATACTCTAATTTATCCACATTATATTTTTCTAGATATTTTACAACATCTTCTCCTTTGTCAATTTCCCCTGCATCTATAAGCATATACTCACCATTACACTCAAGCAGGGTACTGTCACCTTGACCTACATCTATAAAATGAACATTAAAGCCTTTACTTTTTACAATAGCATCTGTATTATCTGTGCCTGGTGTGTTAATATCTGTACAACCAACTGTAGTTAAGCATACAGTAGAAATTACAACAGATAATACTTTTTTAACTAATTTATTCAACATATTATCACCATCCTTTTATAGATTTTAACATTCTAAATAGTAATTATCAAGAATATTTCTTGTTGCCAGTAAAGAGAAAAAGCTATATAATTAATGTGGTGATTAATTTGAATAATGATAACATAAATAATCTAAAAATGATTTGCCCTATTTGTGGCTGTGCATTGACACAAAATAACAAAACAATAAGCTGTAAAAACAGACATAGCTTTGACATTGCAAAGCAAGGGTATGTAAATTTATTGCCTGTGCAAAATAAGAAATCTCTGCACCCAGGTGATACAAAAGAAATGCTAATAGCTAGACGAGATTTTCTTAACCAAGGAATATACACCCCTATATGTAACGCAGTTACCACAACTGCAAAGGAATTATTAAAAGGTGCCACCAACCCACAAATAGTTGACATAGGCTGTGGAGAGGGTTACTATACAACAGCAATAAAAAATGCTGTTGAAAGCACCACAGGGGAATGTAGTTGTCTTGGCATAGATATTTCAAAGGACGCTGTGCGTATGGCTTGTAGCAGAGATAAATCTATACTTTGGGCAGTAGCAACAGCTGGCTGTTTACCTGTAGAAAGCAACAGCACCAATCTTATAACTGCAATGTTTTCTTTAATATCAGAAAAGGAATATAGCAGAATATTAAAAAGCGGTGGTTACATAATAGAGGTAATAGCAGGTAATAATCATCTTATAGAGTTAAAGCATATTATTTATGATGAAGTTTACAAGCAAAACAAAAAGCCTGCAAATCTTGGTAATGATTTTACAGAAATAAGCAGAAAGCAACAACAATTCAGCTTTACACTTGACAACACACAGCTTAAATCTTTATTAATGATGACCCCACACCTGTGGAGAATTAAAAAAGAAAACCGAGAAAAGCTGGAAACCACAGAGAGTCTAACCCTTACAGCACATTATTGGATAAGGGTTTTAAAAAAGAATTGATATTATTGTTTTAGGATAAATAAAAATTATTATAATATCCCCTGTAACAGTGTACAACTTAATACCGTAATTATTAAAGGTGCTACTATCCAGTCCAGCACCTTTATTTTTATTTCTGTAACCTTTATCAGCCTTAATAAGGACAACCCCGTGTTAAGCAAAGTGCCTACATACATTACTATAATAACCCCCATAATACCATACAGTGGCACCAAAACAGTAACCAGTATAACGCTTATAACCGAGTCTGCTATGTTATATGACAAATAATGAATTTGCTGGTTAAGCCCTTTTAGCATACTGTCAACTATACCGTCTAAATAAACTAATGGTATTACAGGAGCTAACATACATATGTATTTTCCAACATTGTTGTCACTGTAAAATAACAGGCTAATTTCATCTCCAAAAAAAGAAAAAATTACAGCAACAGGCACTGAAAAAAATAAAACTATTTTTATCGCATTAGAAGCAATACGCTGAATTTCTCCCTTTTCCTCTCTTGCGTAAACCTCGCTCATCTCTGGAATCATAATAGATGCAAAAGAGTATATTACAACTGACGGAAAAGCAATTAACGGCATAGCCATACCTGTTACAATACCATATTCCGACAAGGCTGTATTCCTATTGTAACCGTACTTTTCCAAGCCATTTGGAATAGTTGCGTTTTCTACAATATTTAATCCACTTCTAAGACAAGAGCTTACAGTTACAGGCAATGCAATAAAAGCAAGGTGCTTTCTAATTTTTACCGCTCCGCCCTCTCCTCTGTTTTTTACATCAAATCTATACATTATGTAAGAGTAAAAGGCTGTAACAACCTCTGAAACAGTTGTGCCTATAGCCACTGCACAGCAAGCATATTCAATCCCCTTTGGTGCCATTGCTCCAACAAGCAAAGCAAACACGCCAATTTCTGTTATTTGCTCTAGCAACTGCTCCCCTGCTGTTTTTACCACCTGCCTTACTGCATAAAAGTACCCTCGTATACAAGCAGAAACAGCAATAAAAGGTAAGCTGGGTGCAAGTAGCTTTATAGACAGTGACGCTCCCTTATGGTTAAGTATATCCTCTGCTATGGGGTCACCCATTAAAAACATTATTCCACCAGCAATAATGCTTACTGCTGTGGTAACAGTAATACATTTACCTACAATATTTTTTACACATTCATCTCTGCCTAACGCCATATTTTCTGTTACCAATCTTGTAACCAATAAACACATACCAGATGTTACTGTTGTTACTGCAAAAAAATACACAGTTAATATAAGCTCGTAAAGACCAATAGCCTCTGCACCAATGGTATTGCTCATATATATTCTAAAAAACATACCCAATGTGCGTGTTATAATTGCTGTAACTGTAAGAAAAGCACCGTTTATTAAAAACCTTTTTAATTTCATACATCATCAACCTTTCATATATAAATATGCAAGGCTTGTAACAAAAATTATATTTTTACGCAAATAACATACATAGCAATTTGTACAATAACTGTAATTGTTAATGTGCAGAAAATTAACAATTAATAAATACATTTTATTCTTTTATTTTGATTTATACTGTGATATAATGTTGTGTGAGATTGAATAAAAATAGATTTATTGCATTATATACAATTTATTTCCTTATTTTTTGTACTCAATCCCAAATAATAAATCAAGGAGGATTTGTTATGAGAGTAGGATTGGATGTAGGTTCAACTACGGTAAAATGTGTTGTTTTAGATGATAATAATAAAATTTTATATAGCACCTATGAGCGTCACTATTCACAAATCAAGCAAAAAATTGCAGAGGTATTAACAAAAGCAACCAAGGCTGTGCCAAATTGCGATAATTCGCCTCTTGCTATTTCTGGTTCTGCTGGTATGGGACTAGCTGAAGCCTGTGGAATTGACTTTGTGCAAGAGGTTTATGCTACTCGTGTTGCTACTAACACCTTTATCGAGGGTACAGATGTTGTAATAGAGTTAGGTGGCGAAGATGCTAAAATTCTATTCCTAACAGGTGGTATGGAGGTTAGAATGAATGGCTCTTGTGCAGGTGGTACAGGTGCCTTTATTGACCAAATGGCAACACTGCTTAATGTACCTATAGAGAGTCTTAATCAATTAGCTTCTGAAAGCGAAAAAATATATACTATTGCATCTAGATGTGGTGTATTTGCAAAAACTGACATTCAGCCATTGTTAAATCAGGGTGCAAGAAAAAGCGATATTGCCGAAAGTATTTTTGCAGCTGTGGTAAATCAGACAGTTGCAGGCTTAGCACAGGGCAGAGAAATAACAGGACAGGTTGTGTATCTTGGTGGTCCGCTAACCTTTATGGAGCAACTAAGAAAACGCTTTGACAAGGTACTAAACACAAAGGGTATATGCCCAGAAAACTCCCTATACTATGTTGCCTGTGGTGCTGCATTGTGTGCAGAAAATCCTGTAAGCTTTGAAAAAATAATAAAGGATATTCAGGCGTACCACGGCAGTGGAGATTTCGCCTTTAATCCACCATTGTTTAACAACGAAAAGGAATATAAGGAATTTTCAAGCCGTCACGCAAAGGCAACTGTAGCAACAGGTGACCTTACAAGCTATAAGGGTAAGGTATTTATAGGAATAGATGCAGGTTCTACAACTGTTAAGGCAGTTGTTATTGGAGAAAACAGAGAGCTGTTAGACTCAAAATATCTTCCAAACAGTGGTAACCCTGTACCAATAATTAAAGACTTTTTACAGGAGCTTTACAAAAAAGCCCCAAATATAAATATAGCGTCAACTGCTGTAACAGGCTATGGTGAAGAAATAATTAAAAACGCATTTATGGCTGACCACGGTATAGTTGAAACAGTGGCTCACTTTACAGCTGCAAAAAGTTTTATGCCTGACGTTGAATTTGTTATAGACATTGGTGGACAGGATATTAAATGCTTTGAAATACATAACAAGGCTATTGACAATATATTCCTTAACGAGGCTTGCTCGTCTGGCTGTGGTTCATTCTTGCAAACCTTTGCAAATGCACTTGGCTATGATATAGAAGAATTTTCTAAACTTGGCTTATTTGCAAAACAACCTGTAGACCTTGGCTCTCGTTGTACTGTATTTATGAACAGTTCTGTAAAGCAGGCACAAAAAGACGGTGCAACTATTGAAGATATATCAGCAGGTTTATCTTTAAGTGTTGTAAAAAATGCTTTGTACAAGGTAATTAGAGTTTCTGACCCTGCAAAACTTGGCACAAAGATAGTTGTACAGGGTGGTACATTCCTAAACGACGCTGTATTGCGTGCATTTGAGCAAGAAATGGGCGTACAGGTAGTACGACCAACAATTTCCGGATTAATGGGTGCTTATGGTGCAGCATTGTACGCACAGTCTAAATATAAAGACGGTAAAAGCACACTTATTAATGCAGAACAGCTAAACAACTTTACACACGAAATTAAAGTTATTAACTGTGGTGGTTGTAATAACAACTGCCGACTAACTGTAAATAAATTTTCTGACGGCAGACGCTTTATTGGTGGTAACCGTTGTGAAAAACCAATTACTAAAAAAGCTCCTAACGAAGCATTAAATATATACAGCTATAAGCTACAGCTTCTTCAGGAGTACCAGCCAAAGCCAGGCAAACGTGGAAAAATTGGCTTACCTTTTGGCTTGAATATGTTTGAACTGTTACCATTTTGGTATACCTTCTTTACAGAGCTAGGCTTTGAGGTTTGTGTTTCTCCTGTTTCTGACAGAAAGCTGTATGCTAAGGGACAACAAACAATTCCGTCAGACACTGTATGTTACCCTGCAAAGCTAATGCACGGACATATGCAAATACTAATTGACCAAGGTATAGATACAATCTTCTACCCTTGCTTGTCATATAATTTTGACGAGGGTAAAAGTGACAACCATTATAACTGCCCTGTAGTTGCATACTATTCAGAGGTTATAAAGGCAAATATGAAAGATGTTAAGAAAATAACCTTTATAAATGATTATCTTGGTATTCACCGTAAAAAGGATTTCCCTAAAAAGGTATTGCAGGCATTAAGCCAATATTTTGACGGTTTAACATTAAAAGAGGTTAAAAACGCCGCTAAGGCAGCATATTTGGAATATGACCAGTATATGGAAAAGATAAAAGCTCGTGGCGAGGCAATTATCCAGCAAGCAAGACAAGAAGGCAAAGAGATTATTGTTCTTGCTGGCAGACCATACCACGTTGACCCTGAAATAAACAAGGGTATAGATAAGCTGATTTCCAGCTTTAATGTTGCCATAATTTCAGAAGATGTTATCAGCGACAAAGCAGAAAGCTACAAAACCACTGTTCTTAACCAGTGGACATACCACGCAAGACTTTATTCAGCTGCACATTATCTATCAAAATGCCTAGATATGAATTTGGTTCAGCTGGTTTCATTTGGCTGTGGTGTTGACGCTATAACTACTGATGAGGTTCGTGAAATTTTAGAGTCAGCAGGCAAAATTTATACACAGATTAAGATTGATGAAATAACAAATCTGGGTGCTGTAAAAATCAGATTAAGAAGTCTGCTTGCTACAATAGCAGAGCAGAAAGATAAGGCTGATAAATAACTACAGGGATAGGAGATTTTTATGGCTACTTTAAAATATGATAAAACAGGCAGACTTCTGTTTACAAAGGAAATGAAAAAGGAATATAAAATTCTTATTCCTATGATGGCTTCAATTCAGTTTAAGCTTATGAATCGTGTATTTATGGAATATGGTTATAATACTGAACTGCTTGAAACCGATGGTCCGGAAATAGCACAGCTGGGACTAAAATATGTGCATAACGACACCTGCTACCCTGCTTTGCTGGTAATAGGACAGTTTATACACGCACTTCAAAGTGGTAAGTACGATATACACAAAACCGCACTTTTAATTACCCAAACAGGCGGTGGTTGCCGTGCTTCTAACTATATACATTTACTTAGAAAGGCTTTGAAAAAGGCTGGGCTAGAATTTGTACCTGTTATCTCTCTTAACATTTCAGGACTTGAAAGCAACCCTGGCTTTAAGCTGCCTTTATCAATAGCAAGAAAGCTGATAGGTTCATTGGTATATGGTGACACCCTTATGCTTTTAAGCAACCAAACAAAACCATACGAGGTTAACAAGGGCGAAAGTATGGCTTTGGTAGACAGTTGGATTGAAAATATTGTTGGACAATATAAAGAGGGACGAGGCTTTAAGCTGGAACAGCAAAAGCAAAACCTTGACGATATAGCTAAGTCTTTCTCAAATATTAAAAGAAACATTGTTCCAAAGGTTAAGGTTGGCGTAGTTGGAGAAATTTATGTAAAGTACGCACCACTGGGCAACAATAATTTGGAAGCATTTCTTAACGAGCAAGGCTGTGAGGTTTGCGTTCCTGGTATTATGGGATTTGCACTATTCAAGCTGGACAACCGTTTACAGGATATAGAATTGTACGGAGGTAGCACAGCAAAGTACAAGGTACTGCATATGGCGTATAAGTACTTGGAAAAAATGGAAAGCTTAATAGTTGAATGTGCTACTAAACACAGCTTTAATCCACCAGGAGAATACAGACATCTTAAAAATCTGGTTGATGGTGTTATAGGTTTAGGTAACAAAATGGGTGAAGGTTGGCTATTAACAAGTGAAATGCTTGAGCTAGCTGAAAGCGGATACCCAAATATTGTTTGTACTCAGCCTTTTGGTTGTTTGCCTAACCATATTTGTGGTAAGGGTATGATTAGAAAAATTAAAGAAATCAATCCAACGGCAAATATTGTTGCAATAGACTATGACCCTGGTGCAACCAGAGTTAACCAAGAAAACAGAATTAAGCTAATGCTTTCTGTTGCAAAAGAAAGTTTGATGGAGGATTTACAAAATAATAAGTCCGCTGTAAAGGTAAAAGCAAAAGCAAAAGCAAAGGCTACATCAAATAAATAAAAACTATAAATAAAAAACATCAAAAAATGACGATAACCCCATAAAACGGTTATCGTCATTTTTGTATATTCCCAAATATACAACACATATGTACAACGCAAAAAGTCCGACTTTCGCCGGACTTTTTATCTTTATACTATATATTATTTTTTCTTTTTAGATTTAGATGACTTACCCTGTGTTGTTTTCTTTTGTGCAACAAGTACTTCTTCAGAATCTTCAAAAATAATATCATCTGATTTTGCAATAGGCTGTAGCCATGTGCAATTTTTCTTTTTCTTCAAATAGAAATATTCAAATGCAATAATCGCTATAAATATAATTATTGCTACTATACATATTACAGCACCCAGTGCAAATCCCTTTGGCACATACTTAAATCTTACGGTATGCTCCCCTGCTGTTAAATCAACGGAAACCATTGCATTATTAGCCAGTGGATTAATTTCTACCTGCTTACCGTCTACATATGCTGTCCAGCCATCTTCATAAGGGATAGATGTATACATTGTGCCATCTTGCTTTGCTGTAATAGTACCTGTAATATCAGATGTATTAAAATCTGTTATATTATAAGACTCGTCAGCTAATGCTGATATACCCTGCTCAAACAGCTCTTGGTCTAAACCACAAACCCATAAATTACAGTTACCAGATGTACCCTGTGTATATGGAATAGCAATCTTAACAGTTTCACCCTTATTAAGAACACCAAGTGAAATTATATAAGGGAATCTTACTTCATAAGATGTAGCAACTCTTGAACCGCTTGTTATTGTTATCTTATTATTTTCGCAGTTTTCACAGCTAGTATAAGCATAAACAGGGGTGTTATCCTCTGTAATTGTATATGTCATAGTAAATGTGCCTGCTTCTGATGTAGCATTACAGTTATAGCTTGTTTCTGACATAATAGTTACAGGGAATCCTGTAGAAATTGGGTCACCCTTAATAGGAACAAATACATCTTGCTCTATTCCTGTTGCTTTTCTAAACAAGCTGTTTTGGGCATCAAATGCTGACCTTACAGCATTTCCGTCTATTGCCTTATTGTAATCAAAGGTTTTAATATTGCTGTTAGCCATAAAGCCCATTGGAAGAACATTTTTATTTCTATAAGATGCTGCACCGCCTGTTGATTCAATTAGCTCCCAGTTTACAGTATCTAATGCTGTTGTTCTTCTTGCAAGAAGATATTTTAGGTTAAGAAAAGCATTTGTTACTGGTGAGGTTTCGCAGTAGTAATATCTGTTACCTGCGTCCCAGCCTATCATACCCATACCTTTTACAAAGTTTGTAATAGCCTCATTTACAGTAGATGAGAAAAGAGAAACACCTCTATAGCCATAAATAGTAGAGTCGTTTATAGTGTAGTTTTGTTGCATTTCCATTCTATAGAAATCATCAGTTTCCTGTGCCTCTATATTAGAAATTAGTGTTTGTATTGGCTCGTTTTGGTCAGGATAACCCTCGTGTGCAGTTACTCTTACAGTTCTAACGCCAATCATTGCACCGCATACAATTTCTACTAGCATAATTGCAAAAATACCTATAGCAACAGCCTGCTTTGGTATAATATCAACCTTACGCAAGGCAAGAATAGTAAGATATACCAAAGAAACTGCAATAGTACCTGACACTGCACCATAATCGTGATTACCAGACTCTGATATTGTTTGTGGGCCTGTATATGCAAAAATTACAAATACAGTTGCTGTAATTAGCATTATAAATATATCTGCAAATGTCACCTTGTTTAACAGCAAGAAAGCTCTGTAAGCCATAACAACCAACACAAAGCAGATTAAGAAAGAGAATCTGTATGGTAGCATATTTGGCAGATGGAAACCGTGGATAATAAAGTTTGGTAGCTTGTACACACAGCAGTAAAGAAGTAACAACAGAATACCTATGCTTACTGCTTTCTCTCTTAAAGTAATTTTGTTGCACTTAAAATAGAATGCTGACAATATTACACAGATAAATCCACAATAAACATTTGGCAAGCCTTCTTTTTCAGTTGGATTTGTAAATGCTACAGCGTTGCCTAATATATCAAATACAAATCTTAATACATCGTTAGCATATTTCCAGTCGTAAATATCGCCAATACCAGGTATTGTATTTACTGCACTATGAGTAGTTTGCAATGCCATAAGTGTTGGTATAAAGAATATTGCACAAATACCAAGACCTAACAGAGAAAATCCACCAATAGTTACAAGTTTTGTAAAAAACACCTTCCAGCCTGGCTTAGTTATAATCATAGTTGCTATAAACATTATAACTGTAAATATACATACAAAAAATCCAATATAATAGTTTGTAAGCATTGTTAAAGCCAAGGCAATAACATACATTTTATACTTGCCCTTTATCAAAAGGTTATATGTTCCCAGTACAACCAATGGGAATAAGGCAAAAGCGTCAAACCAGATAATATTCCAGTAATATCCCATAGTAAATGAACATAACGCAAATAGCATAGAGAAGAAAACTAAAGAAAAGTCGTTACGCTTAAATACTGTTTTAAGGAACATTGCTGTAAACATACCTGAACAGCCTACTTTTATCAACAAAAATACTGTTAAGGCTTCTCGCAAAAATTCTGCCGGAACAAAATACAGCAATAAATTCAACGGACTTGCAAGATAGTAAGCAATAAGTGATATATAGTTTGTACCTAAGCCTGTACCCCAAGACCATAGCATAGAGGAGCCTTCCTGTAGTTTGCTGTGGAAGTCACAGTAAAACGGATAATACTGTTGCCAAAAGTCGGTTACCAGTATTTGCTTGTCACCAAATGGATAAACCTCATACAATGCAAAGGCTGTACCCAAAATTAAGAACGGAACAAAAAAAGCTAAAATTATGTAGCAATTTTCAGCCAGCCAGCCTTTAAAGCCTTTTTTGCCCAGAGTAGTGTTTTCAGCAGAAATATCAATCTGCGTAGATTTACTCATAAATTCTCAAATCCTTTCTATTAAAAATACATACATAAATAATTTTACCACTTTTATTTATTTGCGTAAACAACAATAATGCAAATTTTATAATTTTCGTTATATATACAAATTAAGATGATAATTTTTATAAACTTTTTATGATTTTGTTTTTTATAATAACAGATATTAAAATATTAACTGTTGAAAATACAACACCAAGGATTTATAATATAAAGTAACACTGTAATAAAGGAGGAAAAAACATATGCCTATTAAGGTTAAGGCGGATTTGCCTGCAATAAAAATATTGGAATCGGAAAACATTTTTGTAATGCCAGAGGACAGAGCCTTAATGCAGGAAATCAGACCTCTTAAAATAATCATTTTAAATTTAATGCCTACTAAAATAGAAACAGAAACACAGCTTTTAAGATTGCTTGGTAACAGCCCTTTACAAGTAGATGTAGAGCTTTTACAAACTGCTACTCACGAATCAAAAAACACATCTCAATCTCATTTAGATAAATTTTATAAGACCTTTGACCAAATAAAGAACGAAAGCTTTGACGGTATGATTATAACAGGTGCCCCTGTTGAGCAAATGGATTTTGAAGATGTAGATTACTGGCAAGAGCTTACTGAAATAATGGAATGGAGTAAACATAATGTGTACTCAACATTACACATTTGTTGGGGAGCCCAAGCTGGCTTGTACTATCATTATGGTGTACCTAAAATAGATATGGGGTACAAGCTTAGTGGTATTTTCAGACATAGGGTGCTTAACCCTAATCACCCACTAATGCGTGGCTTTGACGACAGATTTTCTCTGCCACATTCCAGATATACAGGTGTTAACAGAGATGACGTTGCACAGCACCCAGAATTGGAAATTTTATCTACATCTCGTCTTGCAGGCGTTGCTGTAGTTGGCAGTAAAGATGGCAGAAAATTTTTTGTAATGGGACACGGTGAGTATGACAGAGATACTCTTGCTAAGGAATATACCAGAGATGTAAACAAGGGTATACACCCTGCTATACCACATAATTATTTCCCTGAAGATGACCCCGACGCAACACCTCGCCTTACTTGGCGTAGCAACGCAACAATGCTGTTTACTAACTGGTTAAACTACTATGTATATCAGCAAACTCCTTATAATCTTGAGGATTTAAAGAAAATGTTTTTATAATTATCATAATCTTTGAAAATTTTTAATTATATATTTGGGAGGAATAAAAATAATGACAGAACTTGAAATAATGGGACAAAAGGCGAAAAAAGCTGCAAGTGTATTAGCTGTTGCTGGTAAAGAGAAAAAAACTGCACTTTTAGCTATTGCAGATGCTTTAATTGCCAACAAAGAAAGAATTATTGCACAAAACGATATTGACATAAAAAATGGTGAGGAAAACGGTCTTACTAAATCTTTGCTAGACAGACTAAGACTAAATGACGAAAGAATAGAGGGTATGGCTCAGGGTGTGCGAAAGGTAGCAGACTTTGATGACCCTGTTGGTGAAATTATAAGTGGTCAAATTGCTGAAAATGGTATGGAAATTAAAAAAATTAGAGTTCCAATGGGTGTTATTGGCATTATTTTCGAGGCAAGACCAAATGTAACATCAGACGCAGCAGCACTATGCCTAATGGCTGGTAATGCAGTAATTCTTCGTGGTGGTAAAGAGGCTATTAACTCAAACACAGTTATTGCAGAGGTTATGAGAGAGGCTATAGAATCTGTTGGTTTGCCAAAGGACAGTGTTCAGCTTGTAAAGGACACAACAAGACAATCATCAATAGAGCTAATGGGGCTAAGCCAATATTTAGACGTTCTTATTCCTCGTGGTGGTGCAGGTCTTATTAAGGCTGTTGTAGAAAATTCAAAGGTTCCTGTTATTGAAACAGGCGTTGGTAACTGCCACGCTGTAATTGATAAATCTGCTGACATTGAAATGGCTATTAATATTGTAAACAACGGTAAAACTCAGCGTCCATCAGTTTGTAATGCCTTGGAAACTGTTCTTGTACATACAGACGTTGCACAGCAGGTATTACCACTGTTAAAGGCAAAGCTAGACGAAAGCAATGTTGAAATTCACGGCTGTGAAAAAACAGCAGAAATTCTTGGAGATTGCGTAATTCCTGCTGAAGAATATGACTGGGCTAATGAATATCTAGATTATAAGATAGCAATAAAGGTTGTAGATTCTCTAGATGATGCAATAGAACATATTAGAAAATATTCTACAGGACACAGTGAAGTTATAATTACAGACGATTACCACGCACAAAGAAAGTTTACTGCACAGGTAGATGCTTCCGCAGTATATGTAAATGCTTCTACACGCTTTACAGATGGTGGCGAGTTTGGTATGGGTGCAGAAATTGGTATTTCTACCCAAAAGCTACACGCAAGAGGCCCTATGGGACTTAAAGAGCTTACATCTATGAAGTATGTAATCAGCGGTGACGGTCAAATAAGATAATTACAGCTAATTTTCAACAACATTATAAGTGTTGTTGGTCAAATAATTCCAAAGGCATAATTGGAATATAATAATGTATTTTTTTGTACATTATATATACAGGTGATACTATGAAGATAATAACCGAAAACGACTTTTTACAAGAGCTGGCTAACACTGGCATTGAATTTAACAGCATAAACATAAGGCTGGTTAATGCTCTGCAACAACAAAATCTAAAAATTGCAACTGCGGAAAGCTGTACAGGTGGTATGATAAGTCAAAAAATAACAGATGTAAGTGGTGCTTCCAATGTTTTTGACTATGGCATATGCTCATATGCAAACCATATAAAAACAAATATACTTGGGGTGGAAAAATCTACCCTAGAAAAACTGGGTGCAGTAAGTCCAGATGTTGCTGTGCAAATGGCTGTTGGTGTTAAAAATTTAGGAAAGTCATATATAGGGCTATCTACCACCGGCATAGCAGGCCCTAATGGTGGCACAGCAGAAAAACCTGTTGGTTTGGTGTATATAGGCTTGGCTACTCCTGAAAAGGAATATGCTATAAAAACCCTGCTGTCTAAGGATATTGAAAACAATCGTAACAGAATAAGACAGTTGGCTACTGCTGTGGCTATGTACTCTGCGTATAAGATAATTACCACTTAACAACAGTGTTTTGCAAATATTTAGGCAATACTGCACAACATATATGCTGTGTTGCTTTAAATATTATGTGACTTTTTGTCTATGTTTGGGGTTTTATCCCATAAAATATTGTAAATAGTATTGCTAAAAATGTCTGTATGTGTTAAACTGTATTGGTAAAAGTCTATTTTGATGATAAAATGGGCGAGTACAGTGTACTATGAAACTTTTTGTATTTTTATGATATGGAGATGATAACTATGTCAAGATGTGCAGGTATACTAATGTCAATATCCTCACTACCATCACCTTATGGCATAGGTACTATTGGTCAGGCTGCTTATGACTTTGCAGATTTTCTAAAGGCTGCAGGTCAAAAAATATGGCAGATTTTACCTGTAGGTCCTACAAGCTATGGTGACTCGCCATATCAGTCTTTTTCAACCTATGCAGGCAACCCTTACTTTATCGACCTTGATTTCTTGGTTAGAGATGGTTTGCTTACAGAAAAAGACCTTGAGGGCAGAAAATGGGGCGAAAACCCAGAGGAAGTTGATTATGCACAAATTTACGAAACAAGATTTGAAGTTTTGCGTTGTGCATTCAAAAGATTTAAGAAGTCAGATGCTGATTACAAAGCTTTTGTAAAAGAAAATGCAGATTGGCTTGAAAACTATGCTTTATATATGTCTGTTAAGAAAAATAATGATATGAAAGCATGGACAGAATGGGCTGACGAAGATATTAAGCTTAGAAAGCCAGAAGCTGTTGCAAACTATACTAAGGAATTAAAGCCAGAAATTGACTTTTGGAAGTTTGTTCAGTTTATTTTCTATAAGCAATGGGCAGATTTTAGAGCTTATGTAAACAGCCTAGATATTCAAATAATGGGCGATATGCCTATTTATGTTGCTATGGACAGTGCCGACACTTGGGCTAATTCAGAAGTGTTCTGGCTTGACGAGGAAAAATTACCTGTATGTGTTGCAGGTTGTCCTCCTGATTATTTCTCAGCAACAGGTCAGCTATGGGGTAACCCACTGTATAACTGGGAATATTTGAAAGAAACTAACTATAAATGGTGGTTTGCACGTATTAAAAGTGCTTCTAACCTATTTGATATAGTAAGAATAGACCATTTTAGAGCCTTTGACTCTTATTATGCTATTCCTTACCCTGCTGAAAACGCTATTGTTGGCGAATGGTTAGCAGGCCCTGGTATAGAGTTCTTTGTTAAGATGAAAGAAGCTATTGGCGATTTCCCAATAGTTGCAGAGGACTTGGGTACAATTACAGACGGTGTAAGACAGCTTCTAAAGGATTCTGGTTATCCTGGTATGAAGGTACTTGAATTTGCTTTTGACAGCGGTGAAGATAACGATTATCTTCCTGACAATTACACAGAAAATAGTGTAGTTTACAGTGGTACACACGACAACGACACTATTATGGGCTGGTTTGCTACTGCAAAGCCAGAGGATATAGATTTTGCCAGAAATTATTGTAAACTTTCAGATGAAGAAGGCTACAACTGGGGTATTATTCGCACTGCTTATGCTAGTGTTAGTAAATATGCAATTATCCAAATGCAGGATATTCTTGGCCTTGGTACAGAGGCAAGAATGAATATACCATCAACATTAGGTGGAAACTGGGTTTGGAGAATAAAGGCTTCAGCTTTAACTGATGAGCTGGCTTCTAAATTAAACACATTATCTACAACATATAGTAGACTGGAGGAAAACAACCAATGAGCGAGAACAAAATGATGAAAAATCTTACCGAGATTGCAAAGAGTGAGTACTGTAAGGAGCTTAACGAGCTTTCTCCTGCAGAGCTTCACAATGTAGTTGGTAAGGCAATGATGGCTGAAATCAGCGACAGATGGACAGCTGCTAAGAAGAACCACGCTAGTGGTCGTAGAGCTTACTACCTATCAGCTGAATTCCTAATGGGTCGTATGATGTACAACAACCTATTCTGCATGGGTATCCTTGACGAGGTTAAGGAGCTACTTGCTGGCAAGGGTATTGACATTAACGTATTCGAGGAAATTGACGACGCTGCTTTAGGTAACGGTGGTTTGGGACGTTTGGCTGCTTGTTTCTTAGACAGTGCTGCTACACAGGATGTTCCACTTGATGGCTATGGTATCCGTTATAAGTACGGTCTGTTTAAGCAGTTAATTCAGGACGGCAGACAGGTAGAGGTTGCTGACGATTGGCAGAGATTTGACGATCCATGGTGTATCCGTAGAGAAGAGGATACAGTTCTTGTTACATTTAAGGATCAGACAGTTAAGGCTGTTCCTTATGATATGGCTGTTATCGGTTACGGTACAAAGAACATTAACACACTACGTCTATGGCAGGCAGAGGCTGTTGACGAGTTTGACTTTGTTGCATTTAACAACTGTGAATATACAAAGTCAGTAGAAGCTAAGAACGCAGCAGAGAACATCTCTAAGGTTCTATACCCTAACGACAACGGTTACGAGGGTAAGGTTCTAAGACTAAAGCAGCAGTATTTCTTCAGCAGTGCTTCTCTACAGAACATTCTAAAGAGATATAAGGCTAAGTTCGGCAACGATTTCAGCAAGTTCTCAAGCGAGTATGCTATTCAGCTAAACGATACACACCCAGTTATTGCTATTCCAGAGCTTATCAGACTTCTTGATGCAGAGGGCGTTGACTTTGCAACAGCTCTTGACATTGCTCAGAAGACATTTAACTATACAAACCACACAGTTCTAGGCGAAGCTCTAGAGAAGTGGAATATCAACCTAATGAGAGATGTTATTCCTAACGTATATGCTTACATCGAGAAGATTCAGCAGCATATGGATTGGGACTTCGACCAGAAGAACATCTATGGTGATATGCGTAACCAGATGAGAATCATCGACGGTGACATTGTA
The DNA here is from genome assembly GCA_036549705.1 of Acutalibacteraceae bacterium. GTDB lineage: Bacteria > Bacillota > Clostridia > Oscillospirales > Acutalibacteraceae > CAG-964. The sequence goes on from JAXKHT010000074.1 coordinate 43,283, forward strand.
CACATGGCTAGACTTGCTATCTATGTTTCAACACATACAAACGGTGTTGCTTGGATTCATACAGAAATCCTAAAGCACGACGTTCTAAAAGAGTGGTATCAGGTATATCCAGAGCGTTTCCAAAACAAGACAAACGGTATTACACAGCGTAGATGGTTGGGTCTATGTAACCCAGAGCTATCTGCTTTCATCACAAAAAGAGTTGGCGACGGCTGGCTAAGAGATTTGGACAAGCTAGTTAAGCTAAACGACAAGATTGATGAAAAGGCTGTTAAGGAATTTAACGCTATTAAGGACGCTAAGAAGAAGCAGTTATCTGACTTTATAATGAAGCAGGACAATGTTTACATTGACCCAAGCTTTATGTTTGATGTTCAGGTTAAGAGACTTCACGAGTATAAGAGACAGCTTCTAAACGCATTCTCTATTGTTGCTATTTATCAGAAGCTAAAGGCTGGCGAGCTTCCAAACTGGAACCCAACAGCATTTATCTTTGGTGCTAAGGCTGCTCCTGGTTATGCAAGAGCTAAGGCTATCATCAAGTACATCAACGAGATTGCTAAGCTAGTTAACAACGACCCAGATACAAAGGACAAGCTACAGGTTGTATTCGTATCTAACTACAACGTATCTTACGGTGAGAAGATATTCCCAGCTGCTGACGTTTCAGAGCAGATTTCTACAGCAGGTACAGAGGCTTCTGGTACAGGTAATATGAAGTTTATGCTAAACGGTGCTGTAACTCTTGGTACATTTGACGGTGCTAACGTAGAGATTACACAGAAGGCTGGCGAAGAGAACGAGTATATCTTCGGTGCTAGAGTTGAAGAAATTGACGACCTAAAGGCTAGAAATGCTTACAACTCAGAGGCTATCTACAACAGCAACCCAATGATTAAGAAGGCTGTTGATACACTTGTAGACGGCACATTCTCAGACGGCGGTGCTCAGGGCGAGGGTAGCTTCGCAGAGCTACACCATGCTCTAATCCACGGTGCTCACTGGCATCAGCCAGACCACTACTTCCTAATGCTAGACCTACAGTCTTATGTAGATAAGAAGATTGAGTGTAACCAAAACTACAGCGACAGAATTAAGTTTGGTACACAGTGTCTAAAGAACGTAGCAAACGCTGGCTACTTCTCATCAGACAGAACAATCCTACAGTACGCTGAGGAGCTATGGAAGCTAAAGTAATTCATTTTACTATATAGTTTTTATAAAGTTAATTCCCCCACAAACAGCTTTTAGGCTTGTTTGTGGGGGATAGTTTTATATCAATTATTGAAACAGCTGTGGATGCATACGGCTGTAGTGGAATATATACTGCTGTGCTATGCCTGCGTTTGCTCCAAAGTGAGCCGGAGTTAAATCAGGAAAAAGCACCTCCATTGCTCTTTTCATCCATACATCTAGTGGAAAGCACTCCTTCTTCCCCATTCCGTACAGCATAGTGCAATCTGCAACCTTTGGGCCTACTCCCTTTATTTTCATAAGCTCTTTTTGTGCATCTGCTGTAGGCAAATTAGATATAAATTCCAAATCTACCTCTTTACTTGCCACCTTTTGGGCTGCATCTATTATATACTTTGCACGAAAGCCACTTCTTAATGGTGCTAAATCCTCTGCTGTAAATTGTGCCATTACTTTTGCAGAGGGAAAGGAGTAATTGTTATCGGTTATTTTTTCTCCATAATTTTCGCAAAGTCTGTTTATAATACCTTTGATACGGGGTATGTTGTTATTTTGTGATATTATAAATGAACACAATGCCTCCCAAGGCTCTTGTTTTAATATTCGTATTCCCGGTGCATATTGCTGGGCTTCCTCAAGCACAGGGTTAAGCTGTGATAATTCCTTGCGGATTTGGCAATAATCTGTGTTCAGGTCAAAATATTTAGACCATATATTTTCAAAATCTTCTTTGCTACAGTTGTGCAGTGTAATGGTAGAATTACATTGGCTTATAGTTAAGGCTTTACCATATGCTACACCGTGATAAACTGTAGCTTCTGACTTCTCCTTTTCCCACCTAAAGCATTGCCCACAGTCAAGAGTTTGGTTAAGGTCAAAGGATTTAACATTACTTAAAACTACATTATTATTTATAAACTCTATATTCATTTGATTACTTCCCTTTTATTTTTCTTTTTGGAAAAATTTTACTAATAAAATTTATTGGTTTTCTAAAAAATAATATATCATATTTACAGCTTTTGTGCTACAATAATAATGGATATTTCTAAAACTGGGAGACTCAAAAAATGAGAGAAAATATTTGTACTATACCTATAAACGATGTATTTGCACCAAAATGTGGTTGTCCTATGTGTCGTATGGAGGAAATGCTTGAAAAAAATTATGTTGAGTATATAACAGGTGCTGCAATGATGGAGCCTGATATTCGTACAGACACCAACAATATGGGCTTTTGCTATAATCATTTTAATATGATGGTTCACAAGGGTAAGCGTTTGCCCAATGCTTTAATTTTAGACACACACCTTAATCATATATTAACAGACCTTATTCCTAAAGATGTAAAGGGCAAACCAGACAAGAAAAAACTTGCAAAGCTGGAGGAGCTTCAACACAGCTGTTATGTCTGCAATAAAATGAAGTGGGGTATGCAACACCTTATGCAGACTATATTTAAAACCTGGGAAAAAGAGGCTGAATTTAGAAAATTATATTCAGAGCAACCATATATTTGTATGAAGCACTATACAATGCTTATGCAGGCTGCTGTAAACAAGGGTATAAGCTCTAAATTATTACCAGAGTTTTACCAAGCTACAGCAAATCTAACAGGTGGTTATCTTGAGAGCTTAAAAGCTGATGTTGCTCATTTTACAACTATGTTTGACTACCGTGCAAGCGGACAAGACTGGGGTACCTCTAAGGACTCTATTGAACGCTCGGTAGAGTTTTTAACATCTAAAAAAGTTACTGAAAATTCGCCGTTTGATGATAAATAATATGTGTGGAGAGTTTTATGTTCAAAAGGATTCAATATTATGATGATGCAATTATAAACTGGATAGGAAGATTGCACACACCTATATTAAACAGAATAATGATTATTATTTCCACCTTGGGTACAAAGGGTACAGTTTGGTTTATAATATGTATTCCTTTTTTAGTTAATGCACAAACAAGGGCTATTGGAGTAAATTTTCTAGCAGCTTTGGGTATAACCTCTGCCTTTGGAGAGGGTCTTATAAAGCATATAGTATGCCGAAAACGCCCATGCCACAAGCTGGAGGACGAGGATTTAATAGTTAAAAGACCTAGCTTCTACTCTTTCCCCTCTGGTCACACTGCGTCTTCTTTTTCCATTTTTGCTGTTACATTTATTCAATGTGACACTATTATGTGGGTGGGTGTACTTATTTTATCAATACTTATCAGCTTTTCAAGAGTATACCTGCGTGTACACTATCTTACAGATGTAATTTGCGGTATAGTACTGGGTATATTATGTGGCAGTTTTTCTGTAACTATTATGGAGCAGTTAATACTTAGCCTTATCTAACCACCACATTGTTATTGAGTAAATTAATATAATTAAAAAATGCAACACCACATATTATTTTGTGTGGTGTTGCATTCTTTTTATGTATACTTTTATGAATTTTCTTGTAGATAGCTTTCAAGAATTTCTGTGGCATCTTTGCACAGCAGTGGACAAGGACGCTTTTGGTAATATTCTTGTGTTCTTTCGCTTGGGGTTGATGAGCTGTTTTCAGCTGGTTTAAGTCCTAATAGCTCAGCACAAACAATAGAGCCATTTTGCTCTTTAAATTTATTTAACAACTGCTGTACCATTTCATAGGTTTCTTTTTTAGACACATTATCTGTAGGACAGCTATACCCCTGTATCATATTTGCCGCCATAACCATACCTGTTACTGTGCCACATACATTTCTTGTTCTACCTATTCCCCCACCAAATCCAGAAGCTATAAGTGCTGATGTTTTTTCATCTAGCCCTGTTAAATCACTGAAAGCAAGTAAAACAGCCTGAGAGCAGTTGTAGCCTTGCTTAAAATAATCGTAAGCCTTTTGTCCTCTATCGCTCATTGTTAAATAACCCCCTTAATAAGATATTTTATATAAATAATTTAAGGCGATACTACAGAAAGATTTGCTATTGTTATCTTAATTTTTTTTACTGTCTTGGTCAGCCCATAAGCTCAACCAATACCTTTACAATTCGCCTTTTTTCCACTTCTGCAACAGTAAATTTAACACCATACATTTCTGCAACAGGACATTCCCCGTCAGCAGGAATTTTACCCAGTTTGTCTAAAATAAGACCAGCAACAGTGTCAAATTTATTTGTTGGTAAATTGCAACCAATAAGCTGGTTTACCTCGTCTAGTCCTGTACTGCCGTCTATGGAGTAAATTCTTTCTGTAATACGGTGTGCCTCGTTGTCTTCGTTGTCAAATTCGTCTTGTATGTTGCCCATTATAAATTCTATTAAATCTTCTAATGATACTATACCATCTGTGCCACCATATTCGTCAACTACTATGGCAATTTGTTTTTTCTCTGCTACCATTTCTGCAAAAAGCTCGCTACATTTTTTAGAGCTTGGTATATAGAAAACGTCTCTTGTAATATTTGTAAGGGTAAAATTCTTTGGAATTTCTTTAAAAACAAATTTTAATAAATCCTTGGCATACAAAATTCCTATAATATTATCAGTGTCCTCGTGGTAGACAGGTATTCTTGAATAGCCGGATTTTATAATTTTATCCACAACCTGTTCGAAAGGTTCATTTTCTTCGCAGGCTACAACATCTTTACGGTGGGTCATAATTTCACCGGCACAGGTGTCATCAAAGTTAAAAATATTCTCTATCATTATTCTACAGTTGTCATCTATTAACCCTTGCTCACAACACATATTAAGTACACTGATAACTTCTTTTTCTGCATCTGTTGGGGTTTCAAACTCACCGTGTTTGAAAAATCTTCTTAATAATTTGTTGCCTCTTTTCTTAGTGTTTTTATCCGTACAATCTTCAGCCATTGCTTAGCTTCTCCTTATAATTAAAATACACCCATACATCAATGGTGTTTTACATACATATTTAGTGTATAAAAAAATATTAAAAAAGTCAATTATTAATAAGGCTGTCTTAAAACATTTTCGGTATAGCTGTATAATTTAAACTAATTATTGTAAATTATTAACAAAATTTATATAATTTTCACTTTACACTTTGGGATTTTGGTGTTAAAATATATCGTATAGTATTTCGGTATTATATACTGATTATGCGTTTATGTATTTTTAAGGAGGAAAACTTTCATGGCTAGAAAGATGAAAACAATGGACGGCAACAACGCAGCTGCTCACGTAGCCTATGCGTTTACAGATGTTGCAGCAATATATCCAATAACCCCTTCATCAGTAATGGCTGATGATGTTGATAAATATGCCACAGCAGGTAGAAAGAACCTGTTTGGCAGAGAAGTACAGGTTACAGAAATGCAGTCAGAGGGTGGTGCAGCAGGTGCTGTACACGGTTCATTATCTGCTGGTGCTTTAACAACAACCTTTACGGCTTCTCAGGGATTATTATTAATGATTCCTAATATGTATAAAATGGCTGGTGAATTACTGCCAAGTGTTATCCACGTTTCTGCACGTGCTTTAACATCTCACGCATTGTCAATTTTTGGTGACCATTCAGATATTTATGCTTGTCGTCAAACAGGATACGCAATGCTATGCTCTACAAACCCACAGGAGTGTATGGATTTAGGTGCAGTTGCCCATTTAACCGCAATTAAGGGCAGAGTTCCATTTTTACATTTCTTTGACGGTTTTAGAACATCTCACGAAATTCAAAAAATTGCAGTATGGGATTATGATGATTTAGCAGATATGCTTGACTGGGACGCAGTTGACGCTTACAGAAGAAGAAGTCTTAACCCTGAACATCCTGTAACAAGAGGTACTGCACAAAATGATGATATATTCTTCCAAGCAAGAGAAGCCTGCAACCAATATTATGACAGAGTACCTGAAATAGTTACAGAATATATGAACAAGGTTAACGAAAAGCTAGGTACAGATTATAAGCCATTTAACTATTATGGTGCTTCAGATGCAGAAAATGTTATTATTGCTATGGGTTCTATTAACGACTGTACTGAAGAAGTTATTGATTATCTTACAGCAAAGGGCGAAAAAGTTGGTTTGCTAAAAGTAAGACTATACAGACCTTTTGTTGCTGATTATATGCTTAACGAACTTCCAAAAACAGTTAAAAACATTACAGTTCTTGACAGAACAAAAGAGCCTGGCTCTATTGGTGAACCACTGTATCTTGATGTACTTGCTGCTATTAATGGTTCTGATTTATCTGGTAAGGTTAATGTATATACAGGTAGATATGGTTTATCCTCTAAGGATACAACTCCTGGTGATGTTATTGCTGTTTACAGAAATATGGAGTCTGAAAATCCTAAGAGAAGATTTACAATAGGTATTGTAGATGATGTTACTCATCTATCATTACCTGTTATAGAAAATCCTGACACTACTCCTGCTGGCACAAGCTCCTGTAAATTCTGGGGATTAGGTGCTGACGGTACAGTAGGTGCAAATAAGAACTCAATTAAAATTATTGGTGACCACACAGATATGTATGCTCAAGGATATTTTGCATACGACTCTAAAAAATCAGGTGGTTTAACAGTTTCTCACTTGCGTTTTGGTGACAAACCAATTAAGTCTACATACTACATCAGTAAAGCAGACTTTGTTGCGTGTCATAATCCATCTTATGTAACAAAGTATGACATTGTAGACGATTTGAAAGATGGTGGTAGCTTCCTGCTAAATTGCCCTTGGTCTGGTGAGGAACTTGAAGAAAAGCTACCTGCAAAAATGAAAAGAATTATTGCAGAAAAGAATATTAACTTCTATACAATAGACGGTATTAAAATAGGCAAAGAAATTGGTCTTGGTGGTCGTATAAATACAATTTTGCAATCTGCATTCTTTACAATAGCTAACATTATTCCAAAGGAAGACGCTGTTAAGTATATGAAAGATGCGGCTACAAAGTCTTACAGCAAAAAGGGTCAAAACATTGTAGATATGAACCACAAAGCTATTGAGCGTGGTACTACTGACTTTGTTAAGGTAGATGTTCCTGAAAGCTGGGCAAATGCTCAGGGCGAGCTTGACAAGGTTGTATCAACAGATGGTAAGGCTGATGTTTTAGAATATGTAAACACAGTATTACATCCTGTAAACGCTTACAAGGGTAACCAGTTACCTGTTTCTGCATTTATAAATCATATTGACGGTACAGCTCCTAATGGTTCTGCCGCATATGAAAAAAGAGGCATTGCAGTAGATGTTCCATCTTGGAATCCAGAAAATTGTATTCAGTGTAATTTCTGTTCCTTTGTCTGCCCACACGCTGTAATTCGTCCTGTTGCTATGACAAAGGAAGAAGCTGAAAACGCACCTGCTGATACTAAGACAATGCCTATGATTGGTATGGCAGATATGACATTTGCCTTAACAGTTTCTACACTGGATTGTACTGGTTGTGGTGCTTGTGCAGAGGTTTGTCCTGGCAAAAAGGGTAATAAGGCTCTTACAATGTCACCTATTGATGTTGAAATGAAACAACAAGAGGTATTTAAATATGCCTTTGATTTACCTGTAAAGCCAGAGGTTAACGAGAAATTTAAGGAAACTACCGTTAAGGGTAGCCAGTTTAAGCAACCATTACTTGAATTCTCTGGTGCTTGTGCAGGCTGTGGTGAAACACCATATGCAAAACTTGCAACACAGCTGTTTGGTGACAGAATGTTTATTGCAAATGCAACAGGCTGTTCTTCAATTTGGGGTGCTTCTGCTCCTGCTACACCTTACACAATTAATAAAGAGGGCAAAGGCCCTGCTTGGCATAACTCTTTATTTGAGGATAACGCAGAATTTGGTTATGGTATGGTTCTTGGACAGAACGCTATTCGTGACAGATTAAAGGAATATGTAGAAAAAATTGCAGAAAAGGCTGAAAAAGAAGATGTAAAAAC
>JAXKHT010000075.1:0-35862 GCA_036549705.1 Acutalibacteraceae bacterium
AGAATTTCTTTCCGTCGTGCTATGAAGCAGTCAATCGGCAGAGCTATGAAGTTCGGTGCAAAGGGTATCAAGATTATGTGTTCAGGTCGTCTAGGCGGTGCTGAAATCGCTCGTTCAGAGACATACCACGAGGGTACAATTCCTCTACAGACACTAAGAGCAGATATCGACTACGGTTTTGCAGAGGCTGCAACAACATATGGTCGTATAGGCGTTAAAGTATGGCTTTACAGAGGCGAGGTTCTTAATGTAAATACTACAGCTAAGGAGAATAACCGTCGCAGCAGAAAGCCTCGTAGGGAAGGAGGCAACAAATAATGCTATTACCAAAGCGTGTTAAATATAGAAGAGTTCATAGAGGCCGTTTAACAGGTAAGGCTTACCGTGGTAACAAGATTTCTTACGGTGAGTATGGTCTACAGGCATTAGAGCCTTCTTGGATTACATCAAACCAGATTGAGGCTGCCCGTATCGCTATGACAAGATATTGTAAGAGATTCGGTAAAGTTTGGATAAAGATTTTCCCTGATAAGCCAATCACAGAGAAGCCAGCTGAAACTCGAATGGGTTCAGGTAAAGGTTCACCTGAGTATTGGGTAGCAGTAGTTAAGCCAGGCAGAATTATGTTTGAGCTAGCTGGTGTTCCAGAGGAAACAGCAAGAGAAGCTATGCGTCTTGCTGCAATGAAGATGCCTATCAAGTGCAAGTTTGTTAAGAAGGAAACGGAGGGTGAGCAGTAATGAAGGCTTCAGAACTAAGAGAACTAAGTGCCGAAGAGCTTCAGATGAAGCTCAAGAGCCTAAAAGAGGAACTATTTAACCTTCGTTTTCAGTTGGCTATAAATCAGCTAGAAAACCCAATGCGTATAAGTGCTGTTAAGAAGGACATCGCAAGAGTACACACTGTACTAACACAGATGGAAAAAGACAGCACTAATGCATAAGAAGGAGGTTTGAGCCATGGAAAGAAACTTAAGAAAAACTAATGTCGGTAAAGTTGTAAGCGACAAAATGGACAAGACAATAGTTGTTGCTATTGAGGATAGCGTTAAGCACCCACTATACGACAAGATTGTTAAGAGAACTGTTAAGCTAAAGGTTCATGACGAAAACAACGAGTGTGGCATTGGCGACAGAGTTCGTATTATGCAGACTCGTCCTCTTTCTAAGGATAAGAGATGGAGACTAGTCGAGATTATTGAGAAGGCTAAATAATTTAGCCAAGTTATAAAGGAGGAATTACTGTGATTCAACAGCAGACCTACCTAAAGGTTGCCGATAACACTGGAGCAAAAGAGTTAATGTGCATCCGAGTTCTCGGCGGTACCAGAAGGAGATACGCAAACATCGGTGACGTTGTAGTTGCTTCTGTTAAAAAAGCAGCACCAGGCGGCGTTGTAAAGAAGGGCGATGTAGTTAAAGCAGTTATCGTACGTTCTGCAAAGGGCGTGCGTCGTGAAGATGGCACATATATTCGTTTCGACGAAAATGCTGCCGTAATTATTAAAGAAGATAAGAATCCAAGAGGTACTCGTATCTTTGGACCAGTTGCAAGAGAGCTTCGTGATAAGGACTACATGAAGATTCTAAGCCTTGCTCCTGAAGTTCTTTAATGGAGGTGCTCACTTATGATAAATAAAGTTCATGTTAAAACAGGTGACACTGTTGTTGTTCTAAGCGGCAAGAACAAGGGTAAAAAAGGCAAGGTTATGGCTGTTAGCCCAAAAGAAGGTAAGGTTATTGTAGAAAACGTAAACATGGTTTCTAAGCACGTTAAACCTAGAAGAATGGGCGAAACAGGCGGTATTGTTAAGGCTGAGGGTGCTATGTATGCATCTAAGGTTCAGATCGTTTGCCCTCGTTGTAAGAAGGGTACTCGTATTGGCCACAAGCTAAACGAGGACGGCACAAAGAGCCGTATCTGCAGAAAATGCGGAGAGATTTTGTAAGGAGGATATAAGAAATGGCTAGACTAAAAGACTTTTATAAAAGCGACGTTGCACCAGCACTTATGAACAAGTTCTCCTACAAAAGTGTAATGGAGATTCCAAAGCTGGATAAGATTGTAGTAAACGTTGGTGCCGGTGAGGCAAGAGAAAACTCAAAGGTTATTGACGCTATACTAAAGGATCTTGGTATTATTACAGGTCAGAAGCCTCACGTTTGTAGAGCTAAGAAGTCAGTTGCTAACTTTAAGCTTCGTGAGGGTATGCCAATCGGTGCCAAGGTTACTCTAAGAGGCGAGAGAATGTATGAGTTCCTAGACAGACTATTTAATGTTGCACTACCAAGAGTTCGTGACTTTAGAGGTATTAACGCTAACGGTTTCGACGGTCGTGGTAACTACAATATGGGTCTAAAGGAGCAGCTTATCTTCCCTGAAATAGAGTATGATAAGATTGACAAGGTTAGAGGTATGGACATTTGTTTTGTTACTACCGCTAAAACAGACGAAGAAGCACGCGAGTTACTAACTCTAATGGGTGCTCCATTTGCGAAATAAGGAGGGATTTTCGTGGCTAAAACATCAATGAAAGTTAAGCAGCAGAGAAAGCAGAAGTTCTCTACAAGAGAGTACAACAGATGTAACATCTGTGGCAGACCACACGCTTATCTTCGTAAGTACGGTGTATGCCGTATCTGTTTCAGAGAATTAGCTTATAAGGGCGAAATTCCCGGCGTAAAAAAGGCAAGCTGGTAAAACGAAGGAGGTTAATGTTATGCAGATTACTGATCCAATAGCAGACTTACTTACAAGAATCCGTAACGCAAGTTCTGCGAAGCATGATTCTGTAGAGATTCCTGCTTCAAATATGAAGAAGGCTATATGCCAGATTTTATTAGACGAAGGCTACATTAAGGATTTTACTGTAGTTGAGGACAGCAAGCAGGGCGTTATTACTGTTACTCTTAAGTATCTTGAGGGTAAGAAGCCTGTTATCACAGGTCTTCGCAGAGTATCAAAGCCAGGTTTGCGTAGATATAGCAATGTAGAGGATATGCCAAAGGTTATTAAGGGCCTAGGCGTAGCTATCGTATCAACTTCTAAGGGCGTTATGACAGACCGTCAGGCTCGTAAGGAAAATGTAGGTGGCGAAATCCTTGCATTTGTATGGTAAGGAGGTGCGAGAAATGGCTGAGCAAGAAATTAAACTATCTCGAATTGGAAGAAAGCCTATAAATATTCCCGCTGGTGTTGACGTTAAGTTCGACAACGGTGTTATGACAGTTAAGGGTACTAAGGGTACTCTTACTCAGAAAATCCACCCAAATATGATTGTAGAAATCGCAGAGGGTGTTGTTGAGATTAAGGTTCCTACAGAGAACCAGACTCCAAAGTCAATTAAAACTAACAGATCTCTTCACGGTCTAACTCGTTCACTTGTTGCTAATATGGTTACAGGTGTTACAGAGGGTTACCAGAAGAAGCTAGAGGTTAAGGGTGTAGGTTACCGTGTACAGAAGAAGGGCAAGGAGCTTGTAATGAACCTTGGCTTCTCACATCAGGTAATTTTCTGCGAGAATGACGATATTACTATCGACGCTCCAGACCCAAATACAATCATTATCTCAGGACCAGATAAGCAAAAGGTTGGTCAGTTTGCAGCTGAGATTAGAGAGAAGCGTCCACCAGAGCCATATAAGGGCAAGGGTATTAAGTACGCTGACGAAGTTATCCGTCGTAAAGAGGGTAAAGCCGGTAAGGGCAAGAAATAATTTAAGGAGTGAAACATTATGGTATCTAAGGCAGATAAGAACAAGGCTCGTCTTAAGCGTCACGCTAGAGTACGTAGCAAGATTAGCGGTACAGCAGAGTGCCCACGCCTAGACGTGTTCCGCTCTAACGCTAACATCTATGCTCAGATTATTGATGATGTAAACGGTGTTACACTTGTTGCAGCTTCTTCTCTAGAGCTAGAAGGCAACGGCGGAAACAAAGAGGCAGCTTTCAAGGTTGGCGAGGCTATCGCTAAGAAGGCAGCTGACAAAGGCATCACTGAGGTTGTATTTGACCGCGGTGGTTACATTTATCACGGCCGTGTCAAGGAATTGGCCGAAGGCGCTCGTCAGGGCGGCCTCAAGTTCTAATAAGGGAGGAATAAACTTTGGCTATTATTGACGCATCAACACTAGATTTACAAGAGAGAGTTGTAACAATCAACCGTGTATCAAAAACAGTTAAGGGTGGTCGTATCTACAAGTTTGCTGCTCTAGTAGTAGTAGGTGACGGTAACGGCATCGTAGGCTTTGGTATAGGTAAGGCTGGCGAGGTTCCAGACGCTATTCGTAAGGGTATTGAAGACGCAAAGAAGAACCTAATTAAGGTTGCTCTAAAGGGTACATCAATTCCTCACGAAGTTATTGGTGAGTTTGGTGCCGGCAGAGTTCTAATGAAGCCAGCAGCAGCTGGTACCGGTGTTATCGCTGGTGGTCCTGTTCGTGCAGTTATCGAGGCTGTAGGTATTAAGGACATTAGAACAAAGGCTCTAAGATCAAATAACCCTTGCAACGTAGTTCGTGCAACACTAGCTGGTCTTGCATCTCTACGTTCAGCTGAAGAAATTGCTGCTATTCGTGGCAAGTCAGTCAAAGAGATTATATAATAGGAGGGCAGCAAGATGGCAAATGTAAATATTAAGCTTGTAAAAAGTCTTATAGGAACTAAGAAAAACCAAATTGCAACAGCCCAGGCACTTGGTCTGAAGAAGATTGGCGACGTAACAACTCAGCCAGACAATGCTCAGACAAGAGGTAAGGTTGCTAAGATTAGCCACCTTATCGAGGTAAGTGAAGCATAAGCAAGGAGGTGCTAGATATGAAATTGCACGAACTTTCACCTGTAGAAGGCTCTAAGAAATCCGTAAAGCGTATTGGTCGTGGTCACGGTTCAGGTCAGGGCAAAACAGCAGGTAAGGGCCACAAGGGCCAGAAGGCTAGATCAGGCGGCGGCGTAAGATCAGGCTTTGAAGGCGGTCAGATGCCAATGCAGAGAAGACTTCCAAAGAGAGGTTTCAACAACATTTTTGCTAAGACAATCGTAGCTGTAAATGTTGGTAGTCTTAATAAATTTGATGATGGTGCTGTAGTAGATACACAGGCACTAATTGATGCAGGACTAGTTAAGAATTCTTTTGACGCTATTAAGATTCTAGGTAATGGTAATCTTACAAAGAAGTTAGAAGTAAAGGTTGCTGCATATTCCGCTTCTGCAAAGGAGAAGATTGAAGCAGCCGGCGGAAAGGCAGAGGTGGTTTGATGTTAAAAACCATTCGCAACGCTTGGCAAATTCCTGATCTTCGTAAGAAGATTTTGTTTACACTATTAATGATAATCGTATTCAGAATTGGTTCAGTTATTCCTGTTCCATTTCTGGATATGGAAGCATTAAGTCAGGCAATGGGTGACCTTACAAAAAATGGTTCTATGTTTGCATACCTAGACACATTGTCTGGTGGTGCTTTCGCAAACGCTACATTGTTTGCAATGGGTGTTACTCCATACATCAACAGTTCAATTATTATTCAGCTATTATCTGTTGCTATTCCTGCTCTTGAGCGTATGGCTAAAGAGGGTGAGGAAGGTAGAAAGAAGCTAGCAACTATTACAAGATACTTTACAGTAGGTCTTGGTTTGATTCAAGGTTTGGCTTACTTCTTCTTCTTAAAGCAGAGTAATGTACTTAGCTACAATTCAGGTTTTGAGTTAATCTTCTCTAGTGTTGTAATTGTACTTGTATTTACAGCTGGTACAGCATTGATGATGTGGATTGGTGAGCAGATTAACCAGTATGGTATCGGCAACGGTATTTCAATTCTATTGTTTGCTGGTATTGTTGCTAGATTCCCAGCAATTATCACAGAGCTAACAAGCTTCTGGGATTATGCTATGCAGGGTAGCACACAGTACTTTGTACTTGTTCCACTATTTGTTGTTATATTCCTTGGCGTTATGTGGGTTATCACTTTTATGCAGGATGCAGAAAGAAGAATTCCTATTCAGTACGCTAAGAGAATGGTTGGCAGAAAGATGTATGGTGGACAGAGCAGTCATCTTCCAATTAAAGTTGGTCTAGGTGGCGTTCTACCAATTATTTTTGCTAGTTCAATTCTTTCAATTCCATCAACTATTAAGCTAATCTTCCCTAATATTTCTGGTGGTTTTGATAGTTTCTTGGCATTATTCAGCCAGAGTAGCTGGCTATATGCTATTCTATACTTTATATTGATTATATTGTTTGCATACTTCTATACATCAATTCAGTATAATCCAATAGAAATGTCTAATAATCTTCGTCAGAACAATGGTACAATCCCAGGTATTCGTCCTGGTAAACCAACTTCTGATTTTATAGCAAAGATTTTGTCAAGAATAACACTAATCGGTGCTTTATTCTTAGCTGTAATTGCTATTGTTCCAATCATCTACGGTAATCTAACAGGTATGTCAAGTATGTCACTTGGCGGTACATCAATCATCATTGTTGTTGGTGTATGTCTAGAAACTGTTAAGCAGATGGAGTCTCAGATGATGATGCGTCATTACAAGGGCTTCCTTGATTAATGCATTGGAGGAAAAGATTATGAATATAATTTTGTTAGGAGCTCCTGGTGCTGGTAAAGGTACTCAGGCAGAAAAGATTTGTGAATATCTTAATATTCCTACAATTTCAACGGGTAATATTATCCGTGCAGCGCTGAAAAGCGGTACAGAGATGGGTCTAAAGGCTAAGTCTTATATGGATGCAGGACAGCTTGTTCCAGATGATGTTGTAATCGGCATTATTAAAGAAAGACTTGCTGAAAGCGATTGTCAGAATGGTTTTATTCTTGACGGCTTCCCAAGAACCATCCCTCAGGCCGAGGCTCTGGATGCTATGGGTGTTGAAATCAACAAGGTAGTTGATATTGAAGTTGATGACGAAAGCATCATTAAAAGAATGTCCGGACGCCGTGTTTGTGAAAAGTGTGGTGCAAGCTATCATCTTGAGTATAAAAAGCCAAGCAAAGATGGTGTGTGCAACCTTTGTACAGGTGCCCTAGTTCAGCGTAAGGATGACCACCCTGATACAGTTCAGTCTCGTTTGAAGGTTTATCATACAGAAACAGAGCCTTTGAAGGACTATTATGCAAAGCAGGGTAAGCTGGCAATCGTTCAAGGTGAGCATGGTATTGCTGCCACAACTGCTCTTGTTCTTAAGGAGCTAGGAGTATAATAGAATGGTTGTACTTAAGACAAAACGCGAATTAGATTTAATGCGTGAGGCTTGCAGAATTTCTGCAAATGCACTTAAGTTAGCAGGTCAGGCAGTAGAGCCTGGAGTGTCAACAAAAGATATTGATGACATTGTTCGTAAATATATCCAAGGACAGGGTGCAACACCCTCGTTCCTTGGGTATGGCGGATTCCCTGCAAGTGCTTGTATCTCGGTTAACAATGTGGTTATCCATGGCATACCAAGTAAGAAGCAAATTCTGAAGAACGGTGACATAGTTAGCGTTGATGTGGGTGCCTTTATTGGTGGTTTCCACGGAGATAACGCCTTCACATTTGCGTGTGGAGATATTTCAAAAGAAGCACAAATGTTGTTGAAAGCAACTGAAGAAAGTTTGTACGAGGGTATCAAACAAGCTGTTGCAGGCAACAGAATTGGTGATATTAGTCACGCAGTTCAATCGTATGCTGAAGATCGCAGTTACTCGGTGGTACGAGATTTTGTCGGCCATGGAGTAGGTGCGAAGTTACACGAAGATCCTAGCGTACCCAACTACGGTGTAAAGGGCAGAGGTGTAAGACTATTGCCGGGTATGACTATTGCAATAGAACCTATGATTACTATGGGTGATTATAAGGTTAAAGTGTTAGATGATGACTGGACTACTGTTACAGTAGATGGCAGTTTGGCTGCTCATTTTGAACACACAGTTGCAATAACACCTAATGGACCTGTTATTATGACAATACCTGATTAAGAGGTGGATTATGAAGGCGGGTCAAATAGTAAAAGCTACAGCAGGCAGAGATAAAAATTCTTTCTTTGTTGTAACGCAGGTTGATGGTAAATATGCTGTTATTTGTGACGGCAAGCATAGACCTGTAGATAGACAAAAACGTAAAAAGCTTATTCATTTAAGTAAAACAAATCATATTGTTGATTTGAAGACGGTTAAAACTAATAAAGAATTTAGAAAAGTTTTACATCAATTTAATTTTAGTAACTACCGTGAGGAGGATTAGAATTATGTCTAAACAAGACTTAATTGAACTAGAGGGTACAGTTGTTGAAGCATTACCTAATGCACAATTTAAGGTAGAGCTTCCAAATGGTCATATTATATTGGCACACATTTCAGGTAAGTTAAGAATGAACTTTATCAGAATCTTACCTGGTGACAGTGTTAAAGTTGAAATGTCACCATATGATTTAACTCGTGGCCGTATAACATGGAGAAGTAAATAATTAATTTCGACTTTTATTATTTATAAGAAAGGAATGATTACACAATGAAAGTCAGACCTTCAGTAAAGAAAATCTGCGAAAAGTGCAAAGTAATTAAGCGTAAGGGTAAGGTTATGGTAATCTGCGAAAACCCTAAGCACAAGCAGCGTCAGGGCTAATTCCAAATTCCCATTGACAAATAATTACAAATCTACTATAATAAAAATATTGACTAAATATTGATAAATTAAAATGGAGGTGCAACATATGGCTCGTATAGCAGGTGTAGACTTGCCAAGAGATAAAAGAGTTGAGATTGGCTTAACATATATCTTTGGTATTGGACGTAAAACTGCAAGTGACATAATTGCTGCAACAGGTATTAATCCTGATACTCGTGTCAGAGATTTGACAGAGGATGAGGTTTCTAAGCTAAGAGAATATATTGACCGTAATTGCGTTGTTGAAGGTGACCTAAGAAGAGACGTTGCTTTCGACATTAAAAGACTTATAGAAATCGGTTGTTACCGTGGTGTTCGTCACCGTAAGAGCCTACCTGTAAGAGGTCAGCGTTCTAAGACAAATGCTCGTACAAGAAAAGGCCCTAGAAAGACTATGGCTAACAAGAAGAAGTAAGGAGGGGACTAACCTATGGCAGCACCTAAGGGTAAGAAGACTGCAGTGCGTAGACGCCGTGAGCGTAAGAACATTGAGCGTGGTGCAGCACACATTCAGTCAACATTTAATAACACAATCGTAACAATTACAGATATTCAGGGCAATGCTATTTCATGGGCAAGTGCCGGAGAATTAGGCTTCAGAGGTTCTAGAAAATCTACTCCTTTCGCAGCTCAGTCTGCAGCTGAAACAGCAGCTAAGGTTGCTATGGAGCATGGTATGAAAACTGTTGAAGTTTATGTAAAGGGTCCTGGTGCAGGTAGAGAAGCTGCAATCAGAGCTTTACAGTCTGCAGGTCTTGAAGTTAACATGATTAAAGATGTTACTCCAATTCCTCATAACGGATGTCGTCCTCCAAAGAGAAGACGTGTATAACAGAATAATAGGAGGAATAAACTTATGGCAAAGAATATGCAGCCAATCGCAAAGCGTTGCAGAACACTTGGCATAGAGCCTTCAGTTATGGGTTACAACAAGAAAACTTCTAACAGAAACCCTAACGGCAACGCAAGAAGAAAGAAAAGTGAATATAGCCTACAGCTAACAGAGAAGCAGAAGGTTAAGTTTATATATGGCATTATGGAGAAGCAGTTCCGTCATTATTATGACCAGGCAGCTAAGGCTGAGGGTAAGACAGGTACAGTTCTTCTAACAACTATCGAGCGTCGTCTTGACAACGTAGTATTCAGACTAGGTCTTGCTGCTACAAGAAGAGAAGCTAGACAGATGGTTAGCCATGCTCATTTCACAGTTAACGGTAAAAAGGTAAACATTCCATCATACCTAATTAAGGTTGGCGATGTTATCAAGGTTAGCGAGAAGAGCCGTGGTACAAACAGATTTAAGGCAATCGCTGAGGGTGAAAACAAGGCTATTGTTTCACCAAAGTGGTTAGAAAAGGATGCAGATCTACTAGGTGGTAAAGTTGTTGCAGCTCCACAGAGAGAAGACATCGACTTCCCAGTTGAAGAGCATCTTATCGTTGAGTTGTACTCCAAGTAATCCTGAATTTTATATTTTATATATTTTTATAGGTTTACACACTTGGCAGTATAATACTGCCGGATGACAATAGGAGGTTCGCTGATGATAGAAATTGAAAAGCCAAGAATAGAAGTTGAAAGCTTGTCTGAAGACAAGTCTTACGGTAGGTTTGTTGTTGAGCCTCTTGAAAGAGGTTTTGGTAACACCCTTGGTAACAGTCTTAGAAGAGTTCTGCTTTCTTCACTGGAAGGTGTGGCAGTAAAGGCTATTAAGATTAACGGTGTATTACACGAGTTTTCTACAATTCCTGGTGTTAAGGAAGATGTAACTCAAATCGTTCTTAATATGAAAGGCCTTATTGCTAAGCTACGCTGTAACGGTGAAAAGACAGTTGAAATCAACGCTACAGGTCCTTGTGTGGTTACTGCTGCGTCAATTTCTGCTGACAGTGAGGTTGAGATTCTAAATCCAGATATGCATATTGCAACTCTAGATGAGGACGCTCAGCTTTATATGGAAATTACTCTTGATAAGGGTAGAGGTTATGTTCCTGGTGAGCGTAATAAAGCTCTTATGCCTAATAATGTAATAGGTGTATTACCTATTGATTCAATCTATACACCTGTAATCAAGGTTAATTATACGGTTGAGAACACACGAGTAGGTCAGATTACTGACTACGATAAGCTATCATTAGATGTTTGGACAAACGGTGTTATTACATCAGAAGAAGCAGTATCACTTGCTGCAAAGGTACTTACAGAGCACCTTAATTTGTTCGTAGACCTCTCAGACAAGGGTTCTACCACGGAAATTATGGTAGAAAAAGACGACAAGGGTAAGGAAAAGGTTCTAGAAATGACTATTGAAGAGCTTGACCTTTCTGTTCGTTCTTTCAACTGCCTAAAGCGTGCAGGTATTAACACAGTTGAAGATCTTATCAATAAATCACAAGATGATATGATGAAAGTTCGTAACCTTGGTCGTAAATCTTTAGAGGAAGTTATTGACAAGCTAGAGTCATTAGGCTTTGCTCTACAGAAAGAAGACGAATAATTGATTTTTTAATAACTATAATTATATAGTAAAGGAGTGAATTACGATGCCAGGTACAAGAAAACTGGGAAGAGCTACTTCTCACAGAATAGCAATGCTAAGAGGCATGGTTACTTTCCTTTTCGAGAACGGTAAAATCGAAACTACATTAACTCGTGCTAAAGAAGTTCAGTCTATGGCAGAGAAAATGATTACAATAGCTAAGGTTGACAACCTACACAACAAGCGTATGGTTATGTCTTTCGTAACAAAGGAAGATGTTTCAACAAAGCTATTTAAGGATATTGCACCAAAATATGCAGACAGAAATGGTGGTTACACTCGTATTACAAAGCTAGGTCCTCGTCGTGGCGATGCTGCAGAGATGGCTATTATCGAGCTTCTATAATTTTCTGTATTTTTCAAGGCAACACTGTAACGGTGTTGCCTTTTTGCATATAAAACGCTAATCTTCATTTGTCAGCTAGATATTTGAAGATTAGCGTTTTTTGTAGTCTTATGAATAATTTGAATAATTCCATAAGGTAAAATCGGTCATATGATAATGAAGAAGTAGTCTAGTAGTATGTTGCTCTAGTCCTATGTGCTTGTATTTATGTGTACAATATTTGGTACAACAAAAACAAATGTTTGTATTTTATATTGACTTACCAATTTTTATCTGCTACAATAGAAGAAACAAATGTTTGCAAATTCTTTGTGAAGGTTTAATTAAATTTAGTAATAGCAAGATTTTTGTTATTTGTTAGATTTAGTTAAATGAGAAAATAGTATTAATTAAATATTATTTTCTCTTTATTTAACGGCATATAAGTGACCAGCGGTCGCAAAATCGAGAATATTGTGAATAGTGTTATCTATGAATTAATGATGAAATTGGGGGATGTATAATGACTTACTACGAATGGGCAAAGGAATATGAAACAGAAACTAATAGATTAAAAAATCGCATAGACCAGTTGAAGAAAATGCGTGAAAAAACTAAGCAATCTTATATGATTTTAGATTTAAATAAAAGAATAAATTCTTTGTATATTATGTATCTTGAAAGTAGACATATGTACAATGAATTAACATCAAGGGCAAAAGAGGGATTAATCCTATGAGAGTTTATGCAACAGACCAATCAAGATTAGATAGTCTATCTCAAGCCATGGCATACAGTAATTACTGTATGAGCAATAATGATAATAAAGCAGAAATTGAGAAAATGAAAAAGCACTTATTGGTTGCTTTTAATTTAGAGTTAACCGAGAGGCAAAAATACTGTATAACTCAATATTATATACATAATAGAAAAATGATTGATATAGCAAGAGAAATGAATATAACTTCTTCTGTTGTTAGCAGGCATATCTCCAGAGGAATTACCAAGTTAAAAAGAACTCTGCCTTATTATTACAAAAAATAATGTTTTTATCAAAGAAATTTAGATATGACTAGTCTATAAAACCATAAACATAAAACTGTTAGCACCTTTTCTTAAATGAATAGGTGCTTTTGTTAAACAAATTTTCTTTTTTTATAACAAAGTTCTTGTTCATATTGCGTTTATATTTACAGGTATGTTATAATTATTTTGGTATATAAGAGTCATAAAATTTTGGGAGGTAATGGCAGTGGCTTTAAAATTGATGTATATTACCAACAGTCCGGAAGTTGCTTCTGTTATAGATGCACACGGTGTTGATAGAATTTTTTTAGATTTAGAGATAATTAATAAAGAAAAAAGACAAGGGCATCTTGATACTGTTATTTCAAGACATTCTATGGACGATGTTGCCAAATTGCGTAGAGTAATTAAGAATGGTGAACTTTTAGTTAGATGTAATCCTATACATAGCGGAACTTCACAAGAGATAGATAAAATTATTGAATATGGTGCAGATGTAATTATGTTACCTTACTTTAAGACAGTAGAAGAGGTTAAAACTTTTTTAGATTGCGTAAATGGTAGGGTAACAACTTGTTTGCTGTTTGAAACCCCTGAGGCTGTAGAGCTTGCTGATGATATTCTTTCTTTACAAGGAATTGACGAGGTTCATATAGGCCTAAATGACCTTCATTTGGGATATGGATTATCATTTATGTTCCAGCTTATGACAAATGGTGTGGTAGAAGAATTATGCAAAACCTTTAGCAAGTATGGTGTAAAATATGGTATAGGTGGAATTGCGGCTCTTAATAGAGGTACCTTACCTGCTGAATATATTATTGCAGAGCATTATAGATTAGGTTCTAGCTGTGCTATTTTATCTAGAAGCTTTTGTAATCAGGCTCATTTTGACAGCTTTGATGTTTTTTCTCAAACCTTTTTACAACGTCTAACAGAAATTAGAGGATACGAAAAGGTACTTGCAAATGAAAACGAGGTGTTTTTTGCAAATAATAAGCTAATGGTAGCTGGTATTGTTGATAAAATTGTAGAGCAAATTAAGAATAAAGATAATTGATAATGTTGTATGATAAGAGGTGAATTATGAAAAAATTACTATTAACCGGAGCTTTTAGATACACTGACAATCAAATTAATATGTTGCAGGATTTAGGTTATGATGTAACATTTATTCAAGATGAAAGAATACCACTGGACATAGACTGCTCTGTTTTTGATGCAGTAGTTTGTAACGGATTATTTTTATATACACCAATAGAAAAATTTACTCAGTTAAAGTATATTCAAGCAACAAGTGTAGGTTTAGATAGGTTGCCTGTAGATTATATTAAAGAAAATAATATTTCACTAAAAACTGCCAGAGGGGTTTACAGTATTCCAATGGCAGAGTGGTGTATTGGAAAAATATTAGAAATTTATAAAAAATCTGAATTTTTCTATGAAAATCAAAAAAATAATTTGTGGGAAAAGCACCGTGGTTTAAGAGAGCTTAATGGTAGCACAGCTTCTATTATTGGTGCAGGTGATATTGGTACTCACACAGCTACAAGATTAAAGGCTTTGGGCGTAAATGTTATCGCTGTAGATATTGCTAAGCCAAGCTCTGATTGCTATAGCGAATACTTTTATATTGATGATATTTTTAAGGCTATATCTAAAAGTGATATAGTAATTATTACTTTGCCACTTACTGAGAACACAAAAAATTTATTTAATAAAAACACTATAGATAATATGAAACAGGGAAGCGTTTTAATTAATATGTCACGAGGTGGCATTGTTGATGAAAATGCTTTAATTTTGGCATTAGAAAATAATCATCTAATGGGTGTTGCTTTAGACGTTTTTGAGAAAGAGCCATTGGATATTAACAGTAAACTTTGGAGAACAAAAAATTTATTAATAACCCCTCATAATTCTTTTGTTTCAGAAAAAAATAGCGAAAGAATGTTTAATGTAATTTATAATAATTTAAGAGAAAATATTTCTAGAGAATAATTTGGATAATACATTGGTTGGATATATGGATGGAGTGCTAAAATTCGGTGGTTAATATGGAAGTATATTGGATTATGTTTATATATACGGTTATAGTTTCCTATATAATCGAATATATGAACAAACAACAAGGAAATGTTATCTCTTACCAAAGTCAAAATATGTCAATTCGTACTGTGGGATTATTTGGTGCGGTAACATCTTTTGCACTTATTATAGTGTTTTCTGGTGTTAGAGGATATGTTGCAGATACAACTGCATATATATATGCGTTTCAAGAAGAAACAAGAACTTTGGCAGATGTGCCTGGCTTTTTTGCTGATTTTGCAAATGTAAAAGGTCCATTGTGGATTGCTTTACAAATATTTGTAAAGAATTATATTTATGATGATGTTACAGTTATGTTAATGATTGTGGCTATATTTCAAGGCTTTGCTGTAGCCAAAACCTTTAGCAGATATTCAGACCAGTTTACTTTTTCTACATATTTGTTTGTTACAGGGTATACATTTTATTGGATGCTTAATGGTACCCGTCAGTTTATGGCTGTGTGTATATTACTACTTGCCAGTAAATATTTGTTTAATAAAGAGTTTGGAAAATATTTGTTATGGACTCTTGTTGCTACTTGTTTTCATAGTACAGCTATTATTTGTATTGTAGTTTATTTTGTTGCACAGGGAGAGCCTTTCAATAAAAGGGTTCTTTGGACCATAGCATTAGTTTTATTGTGTGTATTATTTTTAGATAGTTTTACAGGAATTCTTGACAGTGCGTTGTCGGAAACTCAGTATGGTGTTAATGAGCAAGAGAGTGGGGGAGAGAGTGGAATGAACCCATTAACTACCTTAATGACTCTTGTGCCTATAATTTTAATATGGTGGAGAAAAAAAGTTTTTTTTGCCACAGACAGACCTAGATATATTGATGTTATGATTAATGTAGCTTGTGTTAATGTTGGTATCTGCCTTCTTGCTAATTTTACCAGTGGAATAACCTTTGGTCGTTTACCTGTTTACTTTACTATTTATAATTATATTTTAATTCCTGTAGTTATTGAAAGAGCTTTTTGGGGAATAGACAAGCTTATAATTAAATATTCTTGTATATTTTTATATATGGTTTACTTTTTGTACCAGTCTTATGTTGCAGGTATGGGAAGATATAGTACATTTTATTGGAAATTCTTTTATGAGTATTTTAGTATAAAGTTATTCTAGTGCTAGAGGTTGTTTGAAAATTTAGATATTTTTTATTAGGGAACTTTTGTATAATAAACAAGAGGTGAAAAAAATTGGTGATTAGATGGTAGTATATTGGATTATGTTTATATATACAATGGTATTTGCTATTGTTATTGAAACAGAAAACAAACAGAATGATTGCTTAAAATTAAATCAAAATGAGAATACAGCCATTAGAACCGTTGGTATTGTTGGTGGGTTAATTGCCTTTTTTGCAATAATTCTTTTTACATCTATAAGAGGCTATGTTGCAGATACAACTTCGTATATTGCCGCTTTTCAAAATGAAACAAGAACACTGGCGGATATACCAGCAATGTTCCAAGATTTTTTTAATGTAAAAGGACCATTGTGGATTACAATTCAAATTGTTGTTAAAAATTACATTTATGATGATGTTACAGTTATGTTTACTATTATTTCGGCCTTTCAAGGCTTTGCAGTTGCAAAAACCTTTAGTATGTATTCTGAATACTTTACATTTTCTGCTTATTTGTTTGTTTCAGGATACTCGTTTTTTTGGATGTTAAATGGAACACGACAATTTACAGCTGTTTGTGTTTTGTTGCTTGCAAGTAAATATTTGTTTAATAAAAATATAAAAATATATTTATTGTGGGTTTTACTTGCTGGTTGTTTTCATACTACTGCACTACTATTTATTATTATTGCCTTTGTAGTACAGGGAAAACCCTTTAATAGACGAGTAGTTGTTACTATAGTATTGGCTTTGGTTAGTGTTGTTTTTATAGATTCTTTTACCCATATTTTAGACAGTGTTTTGGAAGACACATTGTATAATGGTGTTGCAGCAGAGGTTAACGAGGGTGGAATGAGTCCTTTTGTAACGCTAATTAATCTTGCTCCTGTAATTTTGGTTTGGTGGAGAAGAAAATCAATTCTTTCTGTGGACAGACCACGATATATAGATGTTATTATAAATCTTTCCTGTATTAATGTTGGTATCTGTCTTATTGCTAATTTTACAAGTGGTATTACCTTTGGTCGACTTCCTATATATTTTTCCATTTATAATTGTATTTTGTTACCTTGGGTGATAGAAAAAATATTTACTGGTGTTGACAAAACCCTTGTAAGAGCATCTTGCATAATTTTTTATATGATGTATTTTTTATACAAGGGTTACGGCAGTAGTATGGGTGGAGGAGAATACAGTTCATTATATTGGAAGTTTATATACGAGAACTTTAGCATAAAATTGTTTTAGTATGATTCTTTTTCTTGGTAATGGGGTGTTATAAATATGGTGATTAAATGGTAATATATTGGATTATGTTTATATATACAGTAGTTGTTTCATTTCTTATAGAAACTGAGAATAAACAGAGAAAACACCTGCTAACATATCAAAATAACACAGCCATACAGTCGGTGGGTATTTTTGGTGCTATGGTTGCGTTTTTAGCTATAATAGTACTAACTGGTGTTAGAGGCCACGTTGCGGATACTACTGCATATATAAATGCTTTTCAAATGGAAACCAGAAGTTTGTCTGACATTCCGGCATTGTTTGCAGATTTTACAAAAGTGAAAGGACCTTTGTGGATTGCACTTCAAATTGTTGTGAAAAATTATATATATGACGATGTTACTGTTATGCTAATGCTTGTGGCTGCGTTCCAAGGTTTTGCAGTGGCGAAGATTTTCAGTAGGTATTCAGATTATTTTACTTTTTCTTCTTATCTATTTATGGCAGGCTATTCTTTTTTTTGGATGTTTAATGGTACACGCCAATTTACTGCTGTATGTATTATATTACTAGCCAGTAAATATTTATTTAATCAGCAGACAAAGTTTTTTGTGTTTTGGGTTTTAGTTGCTACCAGCTTCCATAGTACAGCAATACTGTGTATAATTGCTTGCTTTATTGTACAAGGACAACCTTTTAATAAAAAAATTATTTGGAGTATAATTATCGCCTTGCTTTGTATAGTGTTTTTAGAGCAATTTACAGGAATTATAGATAGTGCATTAGAGGACACAAATTATAATACTTTGGAAGCCGGAAACGAGTCAGAGGGTGGAATGAATCCCCTTGTAACATTAATGAACGCAGTACCGTTGATATTGGTATGGTGGAGAAGGAAATTTTTATTTACTATAGATAGACCTAAATATATAGATGTAATTATTAATTTATCCTGTTTTAATATAGGTATTTGTCTTATAGCTAATTTTACTAGTGGTATAACTTTTGGAAGATTGCCTATATATTTTACAATATATAACTATATCTTACTACCGTGGATTATTGAAAAATGCTTTTTTGGTATAGACAGAACAATTATTAAATTCTGTTGTATAATTTTTTATTTTGCTTACTTTTTGTATCAAAGCTATGGTCCTTCTTCTGGCGGAGTAAGCTATTCATCTCTATATTGGAGATTTTTTTATGAAAA
Source organism: Acutalibacteraceae bacterium (assembly GCA_036549705.1). Classification (GTDB taxonomy): domain Bacteria; phylum Bacillota; class Clostridia; order Oscillospirales; family Acutalibacteraceae; genus CAG-964. Next base: position 18,213 of record JAXKHT010000075.1, read on the forward strand.
CTTTAGTATAAAATTATTTTAGAATGTAAATATTAAAGGGAAATTTAGTTTTAGGTAGCAAAATAAATAATCGTATTTAAAATATTGACCTTTTTGTGTATATTGTGTAAAATGTTATTATAAAAAAATGAAAGGAATGATTATTTTGGCTATTATTAAACCATATAAGGGTCTTAGATTTAACTGTGAAAAAGCTGGTAAGCTGGACGAGCTTGTTTGTCCTCCTTATGATATTATCAGTGATGAACAGCGTGAGGAATATATCAAAACAAATCCACATAATATTATTCGTTTGGAGCTTCCAAAGGGCGAAAATAGATATGAGGAAGCTTCTGATATTTTGAATAAATGGTTGGCAGATGGTATATTAGAAACAGAGGATAAACCAGCTATATATATTTATGAAGAAGAGTTTACAGCTTATGGTCAGCGTAACAGTATAAAGGGTATAATTTGTCGTGTTAAAATAGAGGAATTTAGCAAAGGTGTTATTCTTCCACACGAGTTTACACTTTCAAAGGCTAAGGAAGATAGATTGAATTTGATGAAAGCTACAAATTGTAATTTTAGTCAGATTTACTCTTTGTATATGGATAATGGCAAAGGCACACTTGGCAAAATTGATAGTTTGTCTGCTGGTACCCCTGATTTGCAGGTAACTGACTATGAAGGTGTAATTCATAGAATGTGGATTGTAAAAGACGAGGAAGCTATTGCTAATATTTGTAATGATTTTGACGAGAGAAAGCTGTATATTGCAGACGGACACCATCGTTACGAAACAGCCCTAAACTATAGAAATTATCAGCGTGAAACAGGTAATGCAAAAGAGGGAGATGCTTGTGATTACCAAATGATGATGTTGGTTGATATGGAGCATCCTGGTTTGGTTGTATTCCCAACACATCGTTTAGTGCGTGACTTAGAAAACTTTGACCCTGCAAAAGCGATTGAGGATTGTAAAGAGTATTTTGATGTAACAGAATATGAAGATGTTACAACTATAGAAAGTAAGCTAATGGATTTGTATAATAAAGGTGAAAAGGCATATGCTTTCTACAGTGGTAATAATAAATACAGCTTATTGGTGTTAAAGGATATAGATGTAATTAAACAGCTATTGCCAAATGCCAGTGAAGCAACACAGAAATTAGATGTTACAGTATTACATACATTAATACTAGAGAAAATTTTTGGAATTGATGCAGAGAATATGGCTAAGCAGATAAATCTAACATACACTAAGATTTTTGACGAGGCTATTTCATCTGTTGATAGTGGTAAGGTTCAATGTTCATTTATACTAAACCCTACAAGAGTTTCAGAAATTAGAGATGTTGCATCTAATGGAGAAAAAATGCCTCAAAAATCAACATATTTCTATCCAAAAATGATTACTGGTATGGTAATGAATCAGTTGGAGGATTAATACTAAAATTGATTATTAATTTATAAAAAAATAAACGGTCTTGTTTTGTTTAAGTCATTTGACTTGTTCAAACAAGACCGTTTTTGGTGCTTTAATAATTATTTTACTTTTTTGTCAGGTTGGTAAACAACCTTAACCTTTTCTACTCGTTGATCCTCAACATCAATAACTGTAAATGAAAGTTGATTTTTATATACAAAACTGTCACCGGATTTTGGTATATCTCCTAGGTTTTCCATTACCCAGCCACCAACAGAAATACTATCGCTTACTATATAGTCTTCATATAATTCAAAAAGCTCTAGCATAGAGTATATATTCATATCTCCGCTAAGGTAGTAGGTGTTATCATTAACCTTACTATAATCAGGAGCCTCTACTTCGTCCTCGTCCCAAATTTCGCCCACAATTTCTTCTATTAAATCTTCCATTGTTACAATACCCAAGGTTCCACCATAATCGTCAGTTACAACAGCTATATGTAGCTTTTCTTTCTTTAACTCTGTTAGAATTTCTGACAGAATTTTGGTTTTGTAAACAAAGTAAGCAGGCTTCATTAGCTTTTTAAGGTCAGGCTTTTCTGTGGTTAGCAGTGCTTCAAGATAATCTCTGGTATAAAGTATACCTATAATATTATCAATATCACCTTTGTATATAGGTATTCTTGAATAGCGTTCCTCTAAAATTATCTTTTTAATTTCTTCAGTGCTATAATTAATATCAATAGCTGTTATATCTACCCTAGGAGTTAAAATATCTTGTACAGATTTTTCGTCAAATTCTAGTGCAGATTGTACAAGCTCTCTTTCCTGTTGTTCAAGAACGCCCTCTTGTTGGCTTGTTCCTATTAATACTTTAAGTTCGTCCTCTGTAACAGATGGTTTTGCTCCGCCTTTAGCAAGTAGTTTTACTGCAACTGATTTAAGTGAAACAAAAAATATTACAAGTGGAGTTAAAATTGTCATTAATAATAGTAAAATTTTAGCAGTTGCCAAACACAACGATTCAGGCTTTTCTTTTGCCAAGCATTTTGGAATTATTTCACCAAAGGTTAATACTAATAATGTTACAGCTACTGTACTAATGGCAGCACCTGCATCTCCAAATAAATTCATACATAAAACCGTTGCAACTGATGAACAGCCTATGTTTACAATGTTATTTCCAATTAATATGGAAGTAAGGGCTTTATCATAATTTTCTACTACCTTTAATGCCTTTTGAGCTTTTTTGTTGCCACGCTCTGCACTATGCTTTAGTCTTACTGTACTTATAGTGGAAAAGGCTGTTTCTATTGAAGAAAAAAATGCTGATAAAGCTATACAAATTACAACAATGCAAAGCATTATTATGTCACTTGTATTCAAATTCATTCACCTCTAAAAAATTATTCCAGTATATTCTATCATATATATTTTTATATTTCTATATCTATATGGGAATTTTTATAAATAACATATAAAAATTATAGTTAAATTTCATTTACACAACTTTGCGACGAAGAATTTTATTATAATAGATTATTTTAATTTTTATCCTATAAAATATTTGTAAACTTATAAAACAGAAAAATTATATTAATTTCATACAAAATTTATCAAAATATTTTATGACGAATATGAAAACTTTTTCGTATTTAGTTTGATATTAATTAGATTTGTGATATAATAGATGATGAATATGTAAAAAGGAAAGTGCGTATTTTTAGCAGTAAGGTTTGCATATCTTAAATTACAATTACAAAGGGGTTTAACTATGACAGACCTGCATACCCATATCCTATATAGTGTTGACGATGGTTCAGAAAGCATAGAGATGACATTAGAAATGTTGTCTATGGCAAGTAAGACCGGAACAAAAAATTTAGCATTAACTCCACATTGTAATGTACCAAATAGTTATGATAATTATCTTAATGACGTTATTATTGGTCGTTTTGAGAAAATAAGAAGAGAAGTACGCAGAAATGATATTGATATTAACGTTTATTTAGGTATGGAGGTATTTGGAAGTCTGAATATTTGTGATTTAATAGCTATGGGTGCTGTTATTACAATTAACAAATCCAGATATATGCTTATTGAATTTGATTTTGGCGAAGACCCAATGGTTATTAGTGAAATACTTGCTAGGGTTCACAGTATGGGTATAGTTCCGCTAATGGCACATCCAGAAAGATATGTGGCTGTTCAGCAATATCCGTTAATGGTATTTGACTGGGTTGAAAGTGGTTGTCTTATGCAACTTAACCGTGGAAGTGTTATGAGTAAATTTGGACAAACAGTAAAGGATACAGCTGTATTTTTGCTTAATCATAATTTAGCCCACATTTTTGCCAGTGACGCACATAAACCCTTTGCAAGAACACCTGTGCTTGATGATGCCTATAGCTATGTTGAAGCAAGATATGGCACCCAAAGAGCAGAACGCTTGTTTAAAATTAATCCTTATAACATATTGTTTGATAAGGAAATAGTGAAATCAAGAGTAATTAGGTATAGAGATTGATTTCTAAGGAGAAATATATGAAAAAAAAGTTAAAGAAAATATTAAAGCGTCACCAAACAACCTTTATTTTTGGTTTGGTCATTGTTATCGCTTTTTATATTTATTATTATCAAAATGAGAAGGCTCCACTTATTAATAAACCGCAAATTGTTTTTTCTGATAATTTTAAAACAGAGATAAGTGTAAAAACTGCACGAAAAGAGCTGTTAAATTACGTAACTGCAACTGATGTAGAGGACGGAGATTTAACATCTGATATTATTATAGAAAAAATGTCTAACCTTATGGATGATAATACCAGAGAAGTAACATATGTGGTGTGTGACTCTAATAATAATGTTACAAAGGTTAATAAAAAAATTAAATATACAGATTACCGTTCACCGGTTATTTCAAGCTCTGTTATTACACCGACTATTACCGAGCGTAAATACGCCTCTATTTTGGCTTGTTTTACTGCTACTGATGTAATTGATGGAGATATAAGTGAAAAAATAAAAATTAGTTCTATAGATACTAGTCAAGAAAGTATAGACAAAGGAGTATTCCCTCTTGTTTTGTCTGTAACTAATAGCTGTGGAGATGTTTCATATTTAGAAACATCTGTAGTTTTAGTAAAAGATTAAGGGGGGACAGTATGTGAATAATAATGAAAATATACCATACGAAGGAACTTCCATAACCTTTGACTGGCAAGGAATATTTAAAGATGTATTAAGACGCTGGATGTTGATTTTTGTAGTTGGTATGTTAGTGGCTGTTACCAATTTTGTGGTTACAGAAGAAACATATACCCCTACATATACTTCTGCTATTACTGTATTGGTACAAAGCAGAACCAGTGGCTCTACCTTAACGGATACAATAGAAATGGCAGAGGTATTTAAAACTGTTCTGGAAAGTAATCAGCTACAGCAAACTGCCGGAGAAAATTTGGGATATAAAAACTTCCCAGGTTCGTTGTATTGTTCAGTAATAAGAGAAACTAATATCTTGTCTTTTTCTGTATCATCAGACAATCCAATGCTATCCTATAAGTTGATTAACTCAATATTAGATACCTATCCGCAGTTTACAAAGTATATTATTTCTAATTTGGTTATTCAAACTATTTCAGAACCATCGGTTCCACAATATCCTATTAATAGCAAACATGCTTTAAAAGATTTGTTTATGGGATTTGTTATAGGAGCTTTTGTGGCAACTCTTGTTGTTATGGTATTGTCTATATTAAAGGATACAATAAAAAGAGAAGCCGATATAGATAGAAAGCTGAATACTAAACGAATTGTTTCTATACCAAGGCAGAAAAAGGATTTAACATTTGTAGAAAAGCTTAAAGGTGTTAAAAAGTCCATTTGTCTTACAAATACAATTATAAGTTTTGATTTTAGAGAAGCTTATAGTAAGTTTAGAAGACATATAATTTCCGACAGTAAAGAACATAACTGCAAAATTTATGCAATTACAAGTTCGTTGGAAAACGAGGGTAAGACCACTGTTGCAGTAAACCTTGCAATAGCACTTAGCCAATTAAAATATAAGGTGTTAATACTTGATGCAGATATGAGAAAACCTGCTATTTCTAAATTCTTGGAAAAGAAATTAGATGCTGATAAAACCTTACATAAGTATTTAAGCGGTGAAGCTCGTCTTAGCGATGTGCTTATTTATGATGATTTCTTGAATTTGTATATTTGTGGCTGTAATAAGGGAACACAAGAGGCAAACGAGCTACTTTCCAACGACAGAATGCAACATCTATTATCTGTGGTTAGAAAGAAATTTGATTATATAATTATGGATACACCTCCTATGGGATTTGTTGCTGATGCCGAGGACGTTATTGCCGAAAGTGATGCTACAGTGTTGGTTGTAAGAAGAGATGTAGCAAGTGCTTTAATGATTAACGACACAATAGATGTAATTGCTGGTACAGAAGTAAGATTAGTTGGTTGTGTATACAATGATGCCGAATTTGTTAGCCTAACAGGTAACAGATTGGCTTACGGTTATGGCTATGGTTATGGTTACGGCTATGGCTATGGTAAATATGGTAAGTACGGCAAATATGGTAAATACGGTAAATATGGTGGCTATGGAGGTTACGGCAAGTACGGAAGTTACTATGGCAACTATTATGGTAACTACTATGGCTATGGAAATTATTATGGCTATGGTGATTACTATGGTTACGGTAAATATAAGACCGAAACAAAAAGTAAATCCAAAGATAAAGCTAAAAAAGAAAAAGATAAAGACAAGGATAAAACCAAAGATAAGAAGAAAGGAGAGTAGTGTATGAATAACAATTCCTATGTAAAAGGCGGTACCCAAAATAGTAGTAATGCTATTAGTGGTGTTATTATGCATATTATGCATGGTCTAAGAAAAAGAGGCTGGATGCTTCCTATTATAACCTGTATGATAATGTGTGGTTTTTTGTATTATTCATATACTACTCATAACGAATATTATCAGGCAACAGCTACTTTAAGTGTTACTTCAAAAGAGGCTAATGTTTCTTCTTATAGTAATAAAAGTTATAATGCAACAACATATCAGCTGATAAAAACCTTTCCATATTTGATTTCAAGCTCAAACTTAACCAAGGTTGTTGCTGATGATTTAGGTATGGGTTATGTACCTGGTACTATATCTGCCAGTGCTTTGTCAGATACAAGTATGTTTACCATAACTGTTACTTCTAATAGCTATGGTCTTGCGTATAGAATATTAAAATCTGTAATAAATAATTACTCAACTGTAGCCGAGTATGTTATAGGTGAAACTGATATTGTTATTGTAATACCGCCATCGGCTTCTTCAGAACCACTTTATCCTATTGATTTTAACCAAAGAGCTTTGTATGGCTTTGTATTTGGTATAATTGTATCAATGGTGATAATTGTAATGTTCGAGAGATTTACATTTACTATTAGAACACCAGATGATATAGAAAAGATTTTGAATAACGATAGACTTGGCACTATTGTTAAGGTTATTAATAAAAAGAGTAGTAATGCTACTAATGTGGTTTCTCTTGAAAATTCCTATGTTGACTCTAGATTTAAGGAGTCTATGTACACCATAAGAAACACGGTAATAAAGAAATGTAAGGAAGAAAAAATTAATTCTGTTATGCTGACAAGTACAGCTGCCGGAGAGGGTAAAACTACTTTGTCATCTAACCTTGCAATTTCATTAGCGAAAAAAGGTTATAGAACTATTATTATAGATGGTGACCTTCGACATCCTTCTGTAAGAAAACAAATGAATTTACCTTTTGAGGAAGATATGCGAGGCATTGTAGATGTTGTAACAGGTGGTTGTAGCTTGGAAGATGCAATTATTAAGCTACAGAAAAGTGGCTTGTATGTATTGCCTGGAACAATTCCTGTTGAAAATGCAGCTGAGATTATGGCTTCTCAGCAAATGGAAGACTTAATAGAAGCATTGAAAAAATTATTTGATTATGTAATTGTCGATGCTCCTCCTGTAGGTCTTGTGGCAGATGCGTTGGAAGTAAAGGATCTTGTTGGTGGTGTAATTTTTGTTGTAAGACAGGATTATACCAAAATAGGAAGAATTTTAAATGCAATTAGTAGCTTTAGTGGAAGCAGAATAAAAATGCTTGGCTGTATATTTAATATGGCACAGGGTGCTATGGGTAGTAAATATTACAGTAAATATGGTTATAGTGCATATGGTCGTTATGGTGGCTATTATGGTTATGGCTACGGCTATGGTAGATATGGTTACGGTAGGTACGGTTATGGTGGCTATGGTAGCTATGGCTATGGTGGTTATGGCAGTTATGGTGAGTCAGATGATGACGATGACGACGAGAATAGCGATGAAAAGGATAAATCCCAAAAAGACGACTCATCAGCTGAAAAGGTTGATGAAAATGGCGGTGATAAAGAATGAGCAGATTAATTTATATTTCAATTAGATTGCTGACTATAATTTGCACCATAACAATTATTGTGTTGTTGTTTTTTTCAAATGCATTGCTAAAAAAAGATGCATCAGAGGATATAGACACACTGTTAGACCGTAAGGTTAGTATAACCTTTGACACCAATCCACTTGTAGTAGACAATGCAGGAGTTAGTTTAATGCAGGGGGTAAAGGCTACAGATGAGAATGGTAAAGATGTTACTCATCTTGTTAATACAGCTGTAGCAGGCGAGGGCAAGGATAAGGTTATTGCCTACAGTGTTAATGGCGAAGGCTATGGTTTGGAAACCTTTGAGCGTGATTTATTGCTGAAAAAATATAAAAAACCTAGACTTACTGTTAGAAGAACAAAATATTGTTGCGATATTAACGACTTATCAGAGTATTTAGAGGTTCTTATTAGGTCTAATATGGTTAGTGCAACAGATGGTTTTGGCAACGATATTTCTCAACAGGTTTATATTGACCCTACTCAAACTGTTCAAAATACCGGAGAGATGGAAATAACTCTTATGGTGGAGAACAAATTTGCAGATGTAGCCAAAAATAAAGTGCTAATAGAAATTACAGGTGTACTTGAAAATAATTTTGTTCAGTTGGTAACTGATTCTGTATCTGTAAAATTAGGAAATGTAATAAGTCCTGTTAAATATATTGATTATGCACAAGATGCTGAGGGTGATGATATATCAGACAGAGTTGTATATGATGACAGTAATGTTGACTATATGACACCTGGTAAGTATACAATCTACTACTATTTGAGAGATGAGTATACTAACAAAATTGATGAAGAAAACCCTGTAGCTACATTGAATGTAGTTGTAACACAGTAATACTATTAAAAAAACACACCACAGATTTTTGGGTAAATCTATGGTGTGTTTTTGAATCTATGACATTACCTTATAAGATGCATAAAATATTGTGTAGTATGACAGCTTTAGTAAAAAGTATAGCAAATATCAAAGGGAGATAATGACAATTAATCATTATCTCCCTTAGGTTTATAATTTTATCAATAATAAATCATACGCAATTACATTGAAAGTATTTAGACTTATCTTTAATGTTATTGTGTAATTGTTGTAGTATATGTATTGCCTACATTACCACTTTTAGAGTCATTTACAGTATATTTCATAACCATAAGGGCATCAGCCAAAGAAATGCTACCATCTACATTACAGTCAATCGAAGTAAGTTTAACAGTATCTGTTATATCTATTTGTCCAACTATAACTTTAAGAATATATAAGGCATCTGCCAATGAAACCTTATTGTCACCTGTTGCATCACCAAGTACATAGTCAACAGTAACATCGTCCTCTGTTTGGTATACATAAATAACATTTATTATATCATCACTGCAATAACCATTTGGATTACCTATTACTGTTACTACATTGCCAAGTGTTTCGTCTGCACTTGTTTTGTATTTGTCTGCGGTTGATTTTAATGTATCGGTTATTACTTCGTCATCTTTCAGCTTGTTTCCCCTTTTATCTATATGGCTTACTACTACTTTAGAATTGAAGCGAATAACACCGTCTTTAATCCATTTTTCACCAGTTATCTCATATCCAGGTTGATTAGCACCAGGATTTTGTAATGTGTCACCGTTAGTGAAAATAACCTGTGCATAGTCAGAGTCTATCTCTGGATATGTATACCAACCATTTGCTTCAGCTGTCATAGCAGAGCCAGGCCATGTGTCTGTTAAATATTTTGTTGTGCCAGTACGCTCGTCGTAGGCGTACATTGTAACAGTGTCCCAGTTATCTGAATTATAGAAATGTACTTTTAATTTTCTGCTTTCTTCTACAGGAGTATAGGTAAAGGTTACAGTCATATCTTTTGTAGTCTTACCTGTTACTACAGGTAATTTGCTTGTGTCTAGCTGATACCCCTTAATAACCTTTGGTGTAGCTGTATATACATCACCCAGTTTATATTTTTCTGTTGTAGCAGTTGCTAATTCTGTTCCGTTCTGTGAAATATATTGTGTAGTAATATAATATCTAGGTGTTGAATCCTTTTCGTAATAGTATGTTACATTAACATCAGATTCACCAACTACACCACTTGTTGCTCCCACGGTTTCTGAAAGTATGTAATCTTCAAGTATAGTAGCGTCAGCTGATGTGCTATATGTACCACCCTGCTTAATTTTTGTGGTGGTTGTCTTTAGAACCTCACCAGTTGCTTTATCAATATGAGTTGTTGTTACATTCTGTAACATTTTTTCTTTAACAACAAGCTGATTAAAGGTTGCTTTGTCTACAAGAATTAAAGCACTTCTGGCAGGTACAGTCACAGTTGAACCATTTACTGTACCCAAACTTTCCAGTCCAGCCTTATCACCGTTTGCAACAACAACCCAGCTGTTTGGCAATGTTCCACCGTTCATTTTTAATGATAGAGTTTTGCTTGTACGGTTGTTGTTAACCAAAACAGCTACAGTACCCCACTCTTTGCTTGCATTGTTAGAAGTATTACGAATTGTATAACCCAACGCACTGCCATTTTCTACAAAATAGGTTGTATCTATTGCACTGGTGTCAGAAGCTCTAAAAGGTGAGTAGTTAGCTCTAATTTCCATTAAACCTTTGTAATATTGAACAAGATTATTGTAAGTTTTAACTCTTGACCAATCAATGGCGTTAATATTGTCAGGAGATTGGTAGCTGTTATGGTCACCAAACTTTGTTCTGGCAAATTCCTCACCAGCCATATAGAAAGGAATACCCTGAGAGGTTAAAACAATAGCAGCAGAAAGTTTATTTTGAGCTAAATATGTATTATTTGTGCTGTTAAAGTTAGTGCTTCCATTTGACTTAACAATTTTGTCCCAAAGGCATAAATTGTCGTGGGCAGAATTATATGTAACACATTGTGAAGGAGCATTTGCCCATTGACCAAAGGTAACAGAGCTACCACCCATCATACCAGCTTTAAGGTCATGGTTAACAGTTGTTGAACCCTGAATATAGCCTGTTGATGCGTCATCTGTGCCACCCTTTAGAGTGTTTCTAATTTTGTCACTAAACATAGCAATTCGTGAATCAACCTGAGAAGCGTTTGCCATTACACAAGCCTCGTCTGCACCTATACCATTGCTACCCCAGTCAGCCATCCAAGGCTCACCATACATTAAGATACGCTTGTCTATTGTGTCAAGGTTTCTTCTTATTTCATTCATTGTGGTAATATCGTGGCAACCCATAAGGTCAAATCTAAAGCCATCTATATGATATTCCTCTGCCCAATACATAACAGAGTCAATCATATATTTTCTAAACATATCTTTGTCAGAAGCAGTTACATTACCACAGCCAGAGCCATTGCAGAAATTTGTAGCTGAACTCATTCTGTAATAATACCCTGGCACTGTTTTTTCAAAACAACTGTCAGATGCACTATAGGTATGGTTGTAAACAACGTCCATTACAACACCAATGCCACGATTATGCAAAGCCTGTACCATTTGCTTAAATTCGTTAATTCTAACCTCTCCGTCATATGGGTTAGTAGAATATGAACCCTCTGGAACATTATAGTTTACAGGGTCATAACCCCAGTTATATTGTGGAGTGTTCAGCTTGGTTTCGTCAACTGAACCATAATCATATACAGGGTTCAAATGAACATAATTTACTCCTTGCTCAACTAGGTAATCAATACAAGTTGATAGAGAATCTGTTCCGTTAATTGTTGTACCGTCCTGTGTAAATGCAAGATATTTACCTTGGTATTCATCTTTTACACCAGAAGTGTCACTTATTGAGAAGTCACGGACATGAACCTCCCATATAACAGCATCTGTTTGCTTGTCTACTAACATATGCTTGTCCTGTTCCCAGCCTTGTGGGTCTGTAGAGTCCAAATCAATAACCATAGAACGCTTACCGTTTACACCTGTAGCAACAGAATAAACGTCTTGAGTTTCTGTTGTTACACCGTTATTGGTTATACTATAAGTATAATATATTTTGTTAAGGTCACCATTGACAACAGTACTCCAAACATTAGAGCCTTTGTCCTTAGTCATACTATAGTTACCTAAATATTTTGCACCCTCTTCAGAGTCTGAACCTGTAGTATACAGATTAACCTTTACCTCTGTAGCCAATGGTGCCCACACCTTAAAGGTGGTTGATTCAGCTGTATAGGTAGCACCTAAATCCTTTTTGTAGTAGGTTGAATAGGAATCTACACTATTATAATAACTACCGGAAGTAACCTGTGTAGTGTTTGCTGCAAAAGCTTGGCTAACAGTACAAGTACCTGTTATAGCCACAACCATTGCCATAGCTACTAATTTTTTTATGAACATAAAGAATATCCTCCCTTAATAAATTTATGTACATATGTCATTATATAATAAAAATAAAATAAAAACTATTAACCAAATATACAAAATAAAAGGGGTTAAATTGGAAAAATTAACACAACCTACTGTGTATATCTGTGTAGGACTGTGAAACGTTAACAAAAAGCTAACCGACAATAATAGCATCTTATCTGTCGGTTAGCTTTTTTCTGGATTTTCTTTTGTCAGTTAGTATAATCATATGCTCTGCCTTTTTTAGAACACGCAAATCGTTTTCGTATTTACACATTTTTTGTGCATCTGCAAAAGGTACCCATATGAATAGGTCAATTTCAGATTTTTGTATTTTAACATTTGCAGTTTTAGATTCTGCAAGGAAAAATACCACTCGCTTTTTTATTTTCCCAAAAGGCACATAATCGCTTATCTGCCTGTAATTATCGTAAAAAGTAACAGATAAACCAGTTTCCTCTTTAATTTCTCTGGCGGCTGTTTCGTGTTCAGTTTCGCCTTTTTCCATATGCCCCTTAGGGAAGCTCCAGTATTTTCCGTTATGGTTTTTAACTAATAGAACCTTTATACCGTCTTTAAACCTGTGGAATACAATAGCTCCACAAGATTTTTCGTAAAGACAGGTTAATTTGTGGTAACGCACATTGCGAACCTCTTTTAACAGCTCCTTTATTTCAGGCTCATAAAATATTTGACCACTTGGGGCTGCTATAAATTTTATATTGTTATTTAGCTGGGTGGTGGCAATAATAGTGCAATGTACCAGTTCTGGCAGGTCTGTTCTAGAGAAAATTACAATACCCATTCGCCTAAATCTTTTATCTACACATTTACATATGTATCCTGTGTAAACTCCTAAAGGAGAAATTTTACCTAGTATAGAAACATCAATATAGGTACCTAGCACTGTTATTCACCACCTTTTAATCTAAATTTATTTACTATTAGTACATAGCGTCCATTTTTTCTATTTTTGCTGCTGTATTTGCTGACATAATTCCGTTAATGTAAACTACATTAGATATTTTATTATCCTCTAGATAGTTTGTTAAATTTCGCTGGAAATTATCAATATCTATTAAATGTACTTTATTAAAGTTTTCTGTTAAAAACGGAGCCACACCATAACCAAATTTATCTGTAATAATTGCTACTTGTCCATCTTCTATATCTTTATTTGTAAGAACTGTGTATGCACAATCCGTTGTGTTATATATATCCAACGGAGAGTCACCACTGGATATGTCGCTGTTATAGTATTCCAGTTCCTCCAATTCTTCTCCGCCTTGTGGTAACGCTTTTACAGTTACACTATCTGCTAAGCTGTAGTAGGTTACAACATCAGGATTATTAATAAGCATTGGGTTACCGTTAACTGTTTCTTTGGAAATAGTGGCTGATATGTGAGAGCCAAGTAAGTTGTCTTCTAGAGTAACAGCATTAAAATCTGAAATATCAACAGCTTGTACCCCTAATTTTTCTGCCAGTGCAGTGTAGGCGTAGTAAGCACCTTGCTGAGTCCAGTATTTATCTGTAGAATAATATAGGTCTTTATTTCGGTTTTCACCTAAAACACTGTAGACATCTACAGGAGTTACATCTATAGACAGTTGAGAAAAAATAGTTGAGATATTTTCCTTTTGATTATTAGAAACTGTTTTGCTTAGTCGCTCTGGTAGAGCTATTTCAACGCTGGTAGGAACAACTACACTATACAATTTGTAATCATCACCTAATAACTTTTGATAATTGCTAACGCTGTTTGCATATGCCTTTGCATCTGAGATTGTACCCTTAAATATTTCAAAGCCTTTATTATTCCAAATGTAAACAGCACCGTCTAAATAACCGTCACTGCCATTGTCACTGGATAGGGGTGGCATTTCATATTGTAAAGTAGAATGCTGTAGCTCAACATCTGATGGATTAGTAGTTTCTGTTGCGTTTTGTGTAGAATTATAATTCTGCATAGAATTACGACCTCTTTGCACAAAATACCACACTACATAACAACTACCAGCTAACAGTGCCACTGTAATAATACCAGCCAACAATTTACCAAATATTTTCTTTTTACTTTTTTTATTGCCAGCTGAATTATTTTTCTTAGACATTAGATTTTTCCTTTCAAAAGATATTAAAATTAAATTCCGTTTATTTTACTAGAATATATTCACAGCCCTGATTGTAAGCCTATAATAATTGAAAATATTACAATTAATTATAATATAAAATAGCACTAATATCAAGCAGTGAATGTAAATATTAATAAAACAGTCAAAAATCTTCTTTTTTTGTACAAATAGCAAAGGGCAGGAGTTATTCCCCTGCCTGATATAATGTAATTATATCTTTACTGTCTTTATTACGCAATGCAATAACGGCACCACGCACCATATAGGCACGAAGTCTGCCAAAAGGACTTTCCATAACAGCAAGTACCTTTGTTCCTGGCAAAAGGCCTAAATCCATTATTCGTCTGCGATTTTTGCCCTGTAATTGCAATTTATAAATAAAACATTCTTTATTCAAAGGCACATTACAAAGAGCCATTTCTTTTCCTTTCAAGTATACCATCACCTATTCATAAAATATAGTAATACTTATACTACACTTTATGCCTAATATCAAAATAGGTTACTGTTGCTTGTGGGTGCGTTAGCCTCGCCTTGTATAGCGTTTTTGTTGCTGTTATAAAACTGATTTTTAGTTGCCACCACAGCGTTGGAAAAATATCTTTGTATATCCTCCCGACAGGTTACCTCTTTGTTGCTGTTTACAACCATTTGTTGCACATTTAATGGCAGGGAATAAAAATATTCCTTAGCTTCCTTGTCTAGTCTGTCTATGTTTGCCATAATAACACCTCATATATATTTAATATGTAATAGTGTAAGCAAATTCTACAGGAATATACATATATCTATTTTTAATACTTTTCGATTGTTTTCAACATTTAACACAAATTGTTGAAAACTGTGCAACTTTGACAAAAGCTGACTATTTTTCTTTTATGTAGTCAAAGTATAATTCTTTAATATTTTTCAATTCTCGTTGTCTGATGTTAACAGTATCACCGTTATTAAGGGTAAAATTCTTATCTGCCTGCTGTATATGATTCATATTAACTAAATAACTTTGATGGCACCGCAAAAACCTATCATCGTTAAGCTCGTTTTGAATTTCGTTTAATCTTTTATAAATTATATAATTTTCGCCTGTATCGCTGTGTAAAATACACTTTGAGTTAACACTTTCAACATACAAAATGCTGTTTAATTTTAACCTGATAACGCTGTTTCTTTGGCGAATACTGTATAAATCTAAATCAAAATTCTGCATAATTCTGTCCATTACAGTGCAGAGTTTATCATAGCTACAGGGTTTCAAAAGGTACCCTGTAGCACCTACATCATAGCCGTCTATAGCGAAATCTGCTGTGCCGGTAATGAAAACAATGTCACCTTTATATCCCATATCTCGTAAAAGTCTGGCAACATCAATGCCTAAAATTTCATCCATATATACATCTAGAAAAATAACATCTGCCCGTTTACCGTCCTCAATGTCGTATAATAAACTTTTGCCATTTTTATAGCAATTTATGTCGTAATTAAATGATTTATCAGAGAAATAATCATTAATTAAATTTGTGAAAATTTCTCTTTCTAGTGAATTATCATCACAAATTAAAATATACACAATTTACACCCTCTAATTTTGCCAAATTCATCAAAAGCACCGTCATTTTCAACAAATGGCTCCATATCCATTTTATTGTATTATAATACTATTATAGAAGAAATGACACAGTATTATAATTTAAACAACAGTAAAACATGGAGGGAATTTATGACTGTTTACACTATTGCAAAGGAAATAAAAAATCACCCAGAACTTGGCAAATACACATCCTACGGAATAACCGTATATGATTGTAAAGAAAATATCCGCAAACAAATTACATACATACCAGATGTATTTACCGATATTGCTCTAGCTGAAAAAGTTATTGAGCTTTGCAACAAAGAACAACTAGACCCAGTTCATCTTCCGGAGCTTATTGAAGATGTGCTATTATCGGCAACAATATAAGACCCCTAGTTTAGGCACATCTTCCCTTGTGACATTGTAGCACAAGGGAAATTTATTTGCAACCATATTTATTCTATTTTTTATAAGTGTTAATATAAGGCAACATTACACAAAATTTTACAGCAACTTTTGTGTAGAGTTGCCTTAATTTTTACTGTCCTTAATCAAACAAGCAACCGCCTCCACATGACTTGTCCCAGGGAACATATCTACAGGGGTTACCTGTTGTGGGGTGTATCCAAGCTGGTTGAATATTTTTATATCTCTTGCCATTGTGGCACTGTCGCAGGATACATATACTACACGCTGTGGTGACATATTGCTTATTGTTTCTATCAACTGCTTGTCACAGCCCTTGCGTGGAGGGTCTACTATAATAACTGTTGGTTTTATTCCTTGCTTTTCCAGTTTAATTGCTGCCTTGGTAGCATCTGCACATATAAAATCTGCATTTGTTATGTTATTAAGCTGTGCGTTTTTCTTGGCGTTTTCAATAGCCTGTGGAATAATTTCAACTCCTACCAGCTTTTTCACCTTGTCCGCCATAGACAAGCCTATAGTACCTGTGCCACAGTATAAGTCCAGCAATATATCGTCAGGCTGTAGCTGTGCAAATTCCTGTGCAATAGAATATAGCTTTTCTGCTTGTGTGCGATTTACTTGATAAAAAGACAGGGGAGAGATATTAAATTTTAACCCACATAAAATATCTGTTATATAATCACTGCCATATAGTGTTATACATTTTTTGCCCAAAATAACATTGGTTTTGTCTTTATTAATGTTTAGTTGCAGGCTTTTAAATCCATCTATTACCTTTAGTTTTTCTACAAGACTTTTGGTGCTTGAGATAGTATCACCATTAATTACAAGACAAACCATTATTTCTCCTGTAATTTCTGCATAGCGAATATATAAATGTCTTAGCAAACCTGTGTGATTTTCTTCGTTATATGGTTTTATTTTATTTTTTATTGCCCATTCTCTAACAATATTGCTTATGGTTGAGAATACTTCTGGTTGTAGATTACAACTGTCACTGTCTATTATTCTGTGACTATGATAGGCATAAAATCCCATAATTAAATTGCCCTTACTGTCTGTGCCAACAGGTAACTGGGATTTATTACGGTAGCAATTTCTGCTTTGTCCTGCAACAATAGGATTAACTGTTAGATTGTCAAAACCACCTATTCTGCTTACGGCATCCTTTACTCGCTGATATTTTATTTTACATTCTGCCTCGTATGTAATATGTCTGTAGGTACAGCCACCGCATTGAGAGAAGTATTTACAGTCAGGTGTTATTC
>JAXKHT010000076.1:0-4380 GCA_036549705.1 Acutalibacteraceae bacterium
ACAGGTCGTTGTATTAAAAATAACGGTCGTGTGTTGAGAACTATCAATTTACTTAGTTATAGGTTTGTAAGGCTAACTGATACACAGTATGCTTTAGATGACATACCGGAAGATGAACTGTTGGATAGTATAAACTACCTAACAGAAGCAGGCTATATTAAATCAAGAGATATAAAATCTCGTTCAGCAGGCACACTCGCTGATTATAGTATAGAACAGCTTGAAGCCAAGCTCACAGACAAGGGACTCAAACTACTGTCAGGTAAATTAAAAGATGAGATGGTGGATGTATGAGCAGAAAAAGACGTGCTGTGGGAACTATAGATAAACTTAATCCTGCTCTTAAGGATACCGTCGACCAAATGCTTTTAAGTGGACAAACATACCGTGAAATATGTGCATATTTAGCAGAAAACGAAGTTAAACTTACAGAAACAAGCGTATGCAGATATGCAAAACGATTTTTGGCAAGTGCTAACGAGCTTCGCATAGCACAAGAAAATTTTAGAATGATACTTGCTGAAACAGAGCGTTACCCTGACCTTGACCCTGCAGAGGCTATTTTGCGATTAGCAAGCCAAAAGGCTTTGGATGCGTTGTCAACTATCAGTGATGACAGTTGGACGGATACGACACCTGAGGCAATTATAGCAAATGTTACTGCACTGGCAAGAGCAGTAGCGTACAAGAAAAAGGTTGATACTGCTGTTAAGTCTGATGAGCTGATTGCTCTTGAGGGTAACCAATCTTTATTATATGAAAATCTCCGCAAGGACAATCCTAAACTATATGATGAGCTAGTACAGGAAATCAATAAACAGCGTGCTAAACTAAAGGAGCAAGCTAATGAGTAAACGTTGGTATGTTCTACAAGTTACTACCGGAAAAGAAATTGATGTTAAAAACTGTCTTGAACAGCAAGGTTACAAGGTGCTTGTACCATTGTTGGATAAACAGATACGATTTAAGGGGATTTGGCACAGACAGGTAGATGTTATTTTCAGTGGTTACATATTTGTAAAACTTGAATACAAGTGGTCTGACTATTATAGGATATGCCAACATTCTAGTGTTATTAAAATACTCGGTGGTGGAAAGGCTCCTATTCCTCTTAGTGATGAAGAAATAATGGCAGTCAAACGGATTGATATGTTGCGTTCAGCATCATTAGTGAGATTTGAGGACGGTAAGCTAATACCGTTAAATGGTATTTTATATGAGTTTAAGGATTGTTTAATAAGCTATAAAAGAAGACAGCGAAGAGCTGTTATTGAAATTAATATAGCAAAGATTAAGACTAAGGTTACAGTGTCTTTTATAGAACAGAAATAACAAACGCTATTGTAAATACAGGGTTGATTCGTCCCCTGCTACGGAGATAGCCGACATAGCTCCGTATACTGCCAGCATTGCTGGCAGATGGCGGAGCTATGTCTTTTATAGTGGGGATATTAAACTTTTGATTTTACCGATATATTCTAATATGGAGTTGACTTTGTTTTCAAATCTTTCTTCCATATAGATGATTCCTGAATTTGTTAAATTGATATGAAACGCTGAGTTGTCAGCTACTATATAGCTAATTAGGTCAGCTTGTCTTAGTTCAATACAACAATCAAAAATATCATCTTCTAACCAGTTCGGAACAAAATTAGTTTTTATATCGGTTACACTGCCAAATAGTTTTGATTTCTCCCTTGTATTTCCTCTTTTCCTGCTTTCAAGATAACTTTTGTAAAGTAGACATATAAGGGCATCACTATCGCTTGTTAGTTTAATTTCCATGTTAATCACCACCTTTCTCCGTAAGTGTAACAATTATATTTATCATAGTCAAGGAGGTTCAAATGAATATCTTTACAGCAACCATGAAAGCAAAGAAAACAAATGGATATATTACAAGGCAATCTGTGAATTTTAAGGATATTGTTATTAAACCAACTAATACAGGTGAGTGCTGTGTTGTAATATCTAAAAATAAAAGTTATCCACGTTGGCAACCTACTGAAGAAGATATTATCGCAAATGATTGGACGGTTGTATATGAAACGTAGAAAAAAGTCATTAGACACTCTTGAAGCACTGCTCAAGGATACAAACACTAAGTCGGCATTTAATATTATCGAAGACTTGCAAAGCCTAGTAAACAGCTATGGTATGCTTAAATCAAA
Organism: Acutalibacteraceae bacterium; assembly: GCA_036549705.1. Taxonomy (GTDB): domain Bacteria; phylum Bacillota; class Clostridia; order Oscillospirales; family Acutalibacteraceae; genus CAG-964. The sequence continues at coordinate 2,172 of JAXKHT010000076.1, forward strand.
GGACTTTCGTAAAAAGCTCACTGCTACACTTGAAAAATACAAAACGTCAGAACTTACAGCTGTACGCAATACGGTAGTTAATGAGAGTATCAAAGGAAATATGCAAGCTGTTAGGCTATATGCAGAATATTTTAAGCCTACAGAAGTTGTTACTACTGATGATGGTCTCTTAGATATTATTAAGCAATCAGGTAAGGGAGTGTTTGCAAGTGAGTAAGTTTAAACCATTTAGCAAAAAACAGCTTCAAGTATTAAGCTGGTGGGCAACACCTAATATAGCTGAAAAATATAACACAATAATAGCAGATGGTTCTATTCGTAGCGGTAAAACAATGAGTATGAGCCTCAGTTTTATTTTATGGGCAATGAGTAACTTTAATGAATGTAATTTTGCTATATGTGGTAAAACAGTTGGCTCTTGCAGACGAAATGTAATTACTCCGCTATTACAGATGATACGAAAGCGTTACAAAGTAAAGGATAAGCGTTCTGAGAATGTTATCATCATAGAAAATAACGGTGTTCAAAACAGTTTTTATATCTTTGGTGGTAAAGATGAAAGCTCGCAGGATTTAATACAGGGTATTACTCTTGCAGGTGTTCTACTGGATGAGGTTGCTCTTATGCCACAATCATTTGTGAATCAGGCTACAGGTCGTTGTTCTGTTGAGGGTGCAAGATTTTGGTTTAACTGTAACCCTGACACCCCATATCACTGGTTTTATACTGAGTGGCTTGAAAAAGCTGATGATAAAAAGGCTCTTCATTTGCATTTTACTATGGATGATAATTTAACGCTTTCTAATGAAGTTAAAGAGCGTTATCGGAATATGTATACAGGTACATTCTATGAGCGTTATATATTAGGCTTATGGGTAGCAGCTGAGGGTCTAATATACCCAATGTTTAACAAACAGCAACACGTTGTTAAGACAGAAAAAAGACGATACACCCAGTATTATGTGTCCGTTGACTATGGTACTCTTAATCCTTTTTCAGCTGGCTTATGGGGTAAGTGTGGAAACAGCTGGTATAGGATAAATGAATATTACTATGATGGTAGAAAACAAGGCAGACAGAAAACTGATGAAGAATATTACAAGGAGATTGAAAAACTTACATCAGGCATTTATCCAACAGCTATTATAGTTGACCCATCTGCTGCAAGCTTCATTACCCTTATTCGCAGAAAAGGTAAATTTAATGTTATTTCAGCTAACAACGATGTTCTTGACGGTATTCGTTATACTGCAGATTGCATTAAAAAAGGGAAAATACTATTTAATGACTGCTGTAAAAATACATTTGCTGAATTTGTGTCATATGTATGGGATACAAAACACGCAGAAAAAACAGGTGAAGACAGACCTGTTAAGGAACATGACCACGCAATGGACGATATACGATATTTTTGCAATACCATTTTACAACGCAATGGTGCTATTGGTGTTGTTAATTTGGGGAGGTACTAAAAATGCTTACAGATTTATCGTGGCTTGATATTGGTAAACCTTTTCCGCCACCGTGTGCAATAAACAGATTGTTAAGGTATAAGGAGAATAGAGAACTATTTGAAGATAAGCACGGTGAAGTTTACGAGGAACAATTCAAACGAATAGAACGCATTATCGGTAATTTTAGAAGTGTTATTTCTTATGCTGTTATTGCAAATTATCAAAAGTTGATAACATTAAAGACAGCTGACTTAGCATTTGGTATAGAACCGTCAATCACGGTTGCAGATGATGCAAAGCAAAGGGTAATTGATGATATTGTTTCAAACACAAACCTGTTCGACAAACTGTATACATCTGCACTGGATATATCCAGATATGGTGACACAATATTAATGCTAACAGCAGACGGAAATGTGGATGTGTTAAGTCCTGCATTATGGTTTCCCATTGTTGACCCATATAATATACATAAATTTAAATTTCACGTATTTGCTTTTATTTATTTGGTAGACAGTAAAAAAGAAAGCTATGGGTTAAAGGTTCAAATACATTGTCCTGATGCGCCAAGTGAGTGTGAAGAAAGAAATTATCTTTTAACAGGCAAGAACAGCGGTGAATTTAAAATAGTTAAAGATATAACTAAAAAAGAAAAGATGAAAATTCCTACACATATTGATAGCTGTCCAGTTTATCGCATAAGTAATTTGCTAACATCAGACAGACTATTCGGTATAGATGATTATAGAACTGTA
>JAXKHT010000003.1:0-17477 GCA_036549705.1 Acutalibacteraceae bacterium
AGACAAAACAAAGGATAATTCTCCTAAAAATAAAGAGGAAAACGAGGATTAACAGCACACCTGTGTAATAAGCTAAACTATTTTTGCATAAGTTTTCTTAAAAGCTATAGCAGGAGTGGTGACATTTGAAGTGGTGTGTGCGTGTTTCGATTTTTATGTTGGCAATATTAATGTGCTGTTGGTTGTGTTGCTATTTGGTTTCTGCTGAAACTGAAAAGGTAGAATCAACTGTGTCGGTATCTGCTAAATCGGCAGTGCTTATGTGTGCCAATAATGATTCTGTGATATTTGAAAAAAATTCCACAGATAAAATGAGTATGGCTAGTACAACTAAAATAATGACAACTTTACTGGCACTGGAAGAAGCACAAGCCAACAATAAAGAGGTTACCTTTGGAAAAGAGATGATTGCAGAAGGCTCGTCTATGTACCTAAATGTTGGTTATAAGTTAAAACTTACAGACCTTGCAACAGGTATGATGACTGTATCTGGTAATGACGCTGCCAATGCGGCTGCAATAGCTGTGGCAGGCTCTATTGATAAGTTTGCTAAGCTAATGAATAACAAAGCAAAGCAAATTGGAATGACCTCCACTAATTTTGTTACCCCCTCTGGTTTAGATGACGATAATCATTATTCAACTGCACTGGATATGGCTAAGCTAATGTCATATGCTATGGCGAATAAAGACTTTGCTCAGCTAACTGCACTGAAAAATGCTAAGGTAGAATTTATTTCTCCTGAAAATATGGTTGTATCTTATTCAAATCATAACAGACTACTATCCTTATACAAATACTGTAACGGTGGCAAAACGGGATTTACTAAAAAATCTGGCAGATGTTTGGTTACCTCTGCTGAAAAGGACGGTGTTAAGCTGATAGCTGTAACACTGAATGCCCCTGATGATTGGAATGACCATATTAATATGTATAACTATGGTTTTTCAAAGCTACAGGCTGTTACAAATGTTGATAAAAATTTCAGCGTTACTGTAAGCGTTGTAGGTGGAGCAAAAAATAGAATTACTGTTAAACCTGTAAAGGCTGTGGAATATATAAAAGAGAAAGACGATAATACTGATATTACCAAAAAGGTTATAATGGATAGCTTTTTGTATGCCCCATTAGAAAAAGGTGAGGTTGTAGGCACAGTTGAGTATTATCTTGGCAACAAACAGTTGTGTAAAATCCCGTTGGTAACAAATGAGCAAATAGAATACAAGCCACAAGACAAAGGGTTATTTGAAAAAATATCAGATTTTTTTAGAGAATTATTTTAATGGGCAAAACAAGATTTTTTACAATGTGTGAAATCATAGGGACAGGTGTATAAAATGCGTTTTAAAAATGAGTGTGGTAGAATTAAAATTTATTTTTTGATTTGTATTTTATTAGCAACATTAATGGTAATTTTTATTGCTGTAGAATTTAACGACTTTTCTATACGTTCTATTTTATTTCTCGCATTTTACTTTATTGTAGACTTATATTGTATATGGGTTTATATAGGTAAGCTTGGTTATTGTGTTATAGATGAAAATGGTATATACAGAAAAACCTTATTTTTTGAAAAGCACTATAAATGGTCTGAAATATTGTTTATTTCTAGAGCAGAGTTTTTAAGGTCAGATAACTATATACTATTCTCTGTAAACACACCAAGAGAAAAGCTAAGTAAAAAGCCTATGTTCTTTGGAAACTCAAAAAAGTATTTTATGTTACCTTATTCAGAAAAATTAGAAAGCTATGTAATTATAAACTCCCCTGAGGGTTGCTATACATATGATTATATTTTTAAGAGAGATTTCTAAGTAAAATATTCACATAATAAATAAAACCAAAATATTAATACATAAATTTTTAATAGGCAGAACATTATAAATGTACCGCCGGAAAGAAGGAATACTAATGAAAAATAATAATTTAGTAAGACTGCAAAAGTATATGGCAGACTGTGGCATAGCCTCCAGAAGAAAATCAGAAGAAATGATAGCCAATGGTATGGTTAAGGTTAACGGAAGAATTGCTACAATAGGCGACAAAATAAATCCTGCAAGGGACAAGGTGTCTGTTAAGGGTAAAAAGCTAACATCAGGCTCAAAAACTCAGCGTTATTATATAATGCTTAATAAGCCTCGTGGTTATGTTACAACAATGAGCGACGAAATGGGCAGAAAATGTGTGGCAGAGCTTGTAAGCGAAATCCCTGCCAGAATTTATCCTGTAGGCAGACTTGATAGAGATAGTGAGGGTTTGTTGTTAATGACAAATGACGGTGAGTTTGCCAACAAAGTTACACACCCGTCAAAACACGTTTACAAGGTTTATCGTGTTACAGTAAGACCAGCAGTTACAGAGGACCAGCTTGTAGAGTTAAGCAGTGGTATGGTTATTGACGGCAGAAAAACTGCTCCAGCTGAAATTCACGTTATCCAGCGACAAGAAGGAAGATGTGTTCTGGAATTTATTATTCGAGAAGGCAGAAACCGTCAGATTAGAAAAATGTGTGAGCAGGTGGGATTAGAGGTACCAAGACTTAAAAGAATTGCTATAGGTCAGGTTAAACTTGGTGGATTAAAGTCAGGTGCTTGGCGAGAGCTTACTAAGGACGAAGTACATCGTCTGCAAGCAAACACAAATACAACAGAGGTTGACTATTATTAAAGTATTAACTAACAATAACTTATGTAAGTAATAAAGAATTATTGTTAAATATGCCGACTAATATATTTTACAGACATATAAAATATACAAAATAGACAAATCAATCTTAATTAACTTTTTTACTTGTAGTTTTTTAACAAATATCTTATAATATTACTATATAAATTTATATGTAAGAACGGAGGAAAATAGATGAGCGTTGAAAATCTGTCAAAAATAAAATCAGAAATTGAAAAATCTTCTGCATATAAAAATCTTTCAAATCTATTTGATGAGGGAACCTTTACACAGATAGATGCATATACAATGTCTGGTGCAAACCCAACAGAGGTTATAGCAGGATATGGTACTGTAAATAGCTGTCCTGTTTATGCGTTCTCACAAAACAGTGATATTTCAGGCGGTGCTATGTCAAAGGCACACGCTGCAAAGTTGAAAAAAATCTATGATTTAGCAGAGAAAACAGGTACTCCTGTTATAGGTATGTATGATTCTGTTGGTGCTAAGCTGGCAGAGGGCATTGATATGCTTGGCTCTTATGGTGCTGTTATTAACAGTGTAAGTAAGCTATCTGGCGTTGTTCCGCAAATTTCTGTAGTATTGGGCAACTGCCTTGGTACAGGTGCTTTAAATGCTGTAAGTGCTGATTTTGTTATTATGTCAAAAAAGGCTAAGCTATCTTTAGCTGTTACAGGGGAAAATGCAGATGCTAAATCTGCTGAAAGTCAGGGTATTGTTGATATAGTTGTTAAGGACACTAACGAAGCTATTAAAAAGGCTAAGGAGCTTGTTACACTTCTACCTTCAAACAATCTTAGTGTTGCACCTGTAATGGACGCTGACGAGCCAGCAGGCGACGGAAAATGCCCAATTAAAAATATTGTTGATGCAGATACATTTGTACAGTTTAAAGAGAACTATGGTACACAGGCTGTAGTTGGTTTAGGTAGAATTGTAGGTGCAGTTTCTGGTATTATTGCTACAAAGGGCGGTGTACTTGACGCTGACTCTGCAAGTAAAATTGCTGACTTTGTAAGTTTCTGCGACGCTTTTGGTCTTCCTGTTGTTACCTTGGCTAACAGCGAAGGCTTTGCAACTGTAAAGGAAGCAACAAAGGTAACCTCTGCTTATGCAGACGCTACTACAGTTAAGGTTACAGTTATTACAGGCAAGGCTTATGGTGCGTTCTATATTGCTGTTGCTGGTGCTGCTGCTAATGCAGATATTACTTTTGCTGTAGAAAATGCTGTTATCTCTCCACTTGCTCCTGTTACTGGTGCTGCTGTTATGTGGGCAGATAAGATGAATGTTCCAAAGGACGAAAGAACAAAGGTTGTTGCACAGTACGAGAAAGAAGAATGTTCTGCTACAAAGGCTGCTGCTACAGGCTATGTAAATGACGTTGTTTCTACAGAGGATATTCGCTTTAAGGTTTACACTGCTCTTGAAATGCTTGCAGGTAAACGAGTTGCTACAATGCCTAAGAAGCACGGAACTATTTAATAATAAAGATAAAAAAATTATGCAATAAAGAGGGATGAATAAAATGAAAAATCTTAGAATAACAGTTAACGGTACAAGCTATGATGTTCAAGTAGAGGAATTAGGTGCTGGTTCAACAGTAGCACCTGCACCTGTTGCGGCAGCTCCTGCTGCTCCTGTTGCAACACCTGCTCCTGCTGCAAGCAGTGCTACAGGCACACCTGTAACAGCACCAATGCCTGGTGTTGTTCTTGACATTAAAGTTTCTGCTGGTCAAACAGTTAAAAAGGGCGATTGCGTAGTTATACTTGAAGCTATGAAAATGGAGAACGAGATTTTTGCTCCTGTTGACGGCAAGGTTGCAAGTGTAGTTGCTTCAAAGGGACAAAATGTAGACTCTGGTGCTACCCTAATTACAATCAGCTAATAAAAATCCAAACTGAAAGGAATGTGAAAAAATGCCAAAAAAAATAGGTATTACAGAAACAGTGCTTCGTGACGCACACCAGTCACTTTTTGCTACAAGAATGGCAACAGAGGATATGCTACCTATTCTTGATAAGCTGGACAAGGTTGGATTTTATTCATTGGAGTGCTGGGGTGGAGCAACCTTTGACTCTTGCCTTAGATTTTTGAATGAAGACCCATGGGAAAGACTAAGAATTATTAGAGATAAATGCCCTAACACAAAGCTTCAAATGCTTTTCAGAGGTCAAAATATGCTTGGTTACCGTCATTACGCTGATGATGTACTTGAGTATTTTGTTCAGCGTATGGTTGCCAATGGTATTGATATTATCCGTATTTTTGACGCTCTTAATGATATTAAAAACCTAAAAACTGCAATTAAGGCAGCTAATAGAGAAAAGGGTCATGCACAGGTTGCAATTTCCTACACTGTAGGTGACATTTTTACAGATGAATATTATGTAGAATACGCTAAGAGAATAGCAGATGCAGGTGCAGACTCTATTTGTATTAAGGATATGGCTGCATTGCTTACTCCTGCTAAAACAGTAAGTCTTGTAAAGGCTCTTAAAAAGGCTACAGATTTGCCTATTCAGTTGCACACACACGCAACATCAGGTTTGTCTTCTATGTGTATTCTAAAGGGTATTGAAAATGGTGTAGATATGGTTGATACTGCTATGTCACCATTAGCTTTAGGTACATCACACTCTCCAACAGAGTCTATAGTAGCGGCACTAGAGGGTACAGAATACGACACAGGCTTAGACCTAAAGTTGCTTAACGAAATTCGTGAGTACTTTATGGGTATAAGAAAGAAATATATTGATAACGGCTTACTAGACCAAAAAATGCTTACAACAGACACAAAGGCATTAATGTATGAAGTTCCTGGTGGTATGCTTTCTAACCTACTTTCTCAGCTAAAACAAGCTGGTAAAGAGGATAAAATGGAGGAAGTACTACAGGAGGTACCAAGAGTAAGAAAAGATGCGGGCTATCCCCCACTTGTTACACCAACATCTCAAATTGTTGGTACACAGGCTGTATTTAATGTTATTACAGGCGAGCGTTACAAAATGTGTACAAACGAGTTTAAGGGCTTAGTTGGTGGTAAGTATGGTACTACACCTGTTAAAATAGACCCTAAATTTATAAAGCAAATTATTGGTAACGAAAAGCCTGTTACAGGCAGACCTGCTGATTTGCTACAGCCAGAGCTTGAAACACTGCGTGAAGAGTGTAAGCAGTGGATTGAGCAGGAGGAAGATGTTCTTTCTTATGCTATGTTCCAAAAGGTTGCTGTAAACTTCTTTGAAAAGAGAAGACAAAAGGAACAAGGAATTAACAGCGAGCTTGTAGATGTAGAAAACAAGGTTCATCCAGTATAAGTATAAGTATAATTCAATAATATAACAACAAAGACTCTATAACAGTATTCTGAAAAAACTGCTATAGAGTCTATTTTTTCCCCTTTCTTTACAACAATTATACTGTTGTAAAGAAATATTATAAGCCACCGAAGAAAATCGGTGGCTTATAATATTATGAAATCAAATGTTTTTATGATTTATATTTAAGTATATAACATTAATCCAAAATCATACGAACGCCACCATAAATGCCAGCGTCGTTGCCTAGGTCAGCAAGTTTGAAATATGTGTTTTTAGCTGCGTGGAATGCGTAATTTTGGTAGTTACACTGTATCTTTTCGATTAAATATGAGCCTGCCTTTGACACGCCACCACCTATTACAAATACCTGTGGGTTTACTACGCAGGCAATTTGTGCTAGACCTCTGCCTAGTATTTTAGCTGTTTTGTCAATAATTTTTTCTGCTACTTCGTCACCATTTTTAGCAGCGTCAAATATAGCTTTTGCAGAAATATCCTCTGGGTTTAATTCTGTTTCGCAATCTGGATTATCTGCCAAATATTTTTTAGCTGTTCTTACAATGCCTGTTGCAGAAGCATACTGCTCCAGACAACCGTGGTTGCCACAACCACAGGCTTCTTTTTCGTTTTCTTTCATTTGAATATGACCAATTTCGCCACCAGCACCATTACTGCCACAAACTACTCTTTCGTTTACAATAACGCCACCGCCTACGCCTGTGCCAAGGGTAACCATTACAATGTCCTTGTAACCTTTACCGCCACCCTGCCACATTTCGCCTAGGGCAGCTACGTTGGCATCGTTACCAACCTTAACTTTAAGCTCGGTTAGTCTGTTAAGTTCTATTTGAACATTAAACACACCCCAGCCAAGGTTTACACACTTAAATACTGTACCGTCATCATCAACAGGGCCTGGCACACCTACACCAATACCCTCTATATCTGTTTTCTCAATCTTTTTTTCACCAATTATTCTGTCGATTTCCTTAGCTATGTCAGGAAGTATGTTAACACCATTTTCCTCTGTTCTTGTTGGGATTTCCCATTTTTCAAGCAAATCGCCAGTGGTTTCAAAAAAGCCCATTTTTATTGTAGTGCCACCAATATCGACACCAAAAGCATATTTTTTCATATTGATTTCTCCTTGAGATAGATTAATACACAACATATTCACTATGTTATCATTATAACAAATATATTATAACAGAATTTTTAGCAGATGTCATTCTATTTTTGTATATTTTTATTAGTTTTTTCTGTTAATTTCTTCAATAAGCAGAGATATTTCTTTTTCAGCCTGTTTTACCTCTTGCAAAAACGAATCTGACGACACTCTTAACGCACCGTGACCTAAAATAATAAACTGCTCTAAACCGTCAGAGGTAACCACCCTTACCCTATGGTTTTTAGCCAATTTGTGGGTTACCTTTTCTATGTACATATCAGCTGTTTCTGCCTCTTTTGTATATACAACATTAATATTATTTACTCTTTCAACCTCTCTGTGCTTTCCTTTTACCCTATAAGCATCAAAAACTAAAATAAGCTCACACTTTTTATAGCCTTGATAATTACACAATAGGTTTATAAGATTATTTCTGGCTGTGTCTAAATTATCCTCTGCAAGTTTTTTCAAAAAGTCCCAAGAGTGTACTACATTATACCCGTCTACCAACAAATATTCAGGGCCTGTATACTTTTCCTGTAGCTTGTACGTTTTTTTCTTAGGAGAGCCATAATCAATTTTAACAGGCTTTTTCTCCTTTAATGTATTCTTTTTTACAGCACCATAGGTTTGCTCATAAATTTGCATAAGCTCTTTATCCTCTGCAAAAATATCTGCACCATAGTTGCTAAATCTGGCTGTTACCCTGTCACTTGCTCGTATGGTTTCCTCAACAGCCTCTTTCTCCTGTGTAAGAATACTTGGTAGGTGCATATAATCAGGTACTTCGTTCCACTTAACATTATATCCTGCACCGTGTGTACAGAAAACAGAGTCGCAAGTATTAGCAAGGTCGCTGTCGCAATCGTAGGCTATTTTTTCTATTATCTCCTCTGTATTATGACAAGGCTGGTATCCTTGCAAAAAGCACATAAATCTGCCCTTGCCGTGGGTATACTGTACAACCTCTTTTGAGTAACTGCACATTGTTGCTACAGGAGCGGTACCTGTAAGTATTGTATAATCTCCATTATTTTCAGGAGGTGAAAAGCTACCGTACATACGCTGAATATCTGACATTGCTCTGCCAACATTTTCGGTGGGAACCTCTAAGGTAAAGCTGTAAACAGGTTCCAGCAATACACTGTTTGCACTTCTTAACCCCTGTCGCACTGCCCTATATGTAGCCTGTCTAAAATCTCCACCCTCTGTATGCTTTGGGTGTGATTTACCTGACATTAGGGTGATTTTAACATCTGTTATAGGTGAGCCTGTAAGAACACCTATGTGGGGTTTCTCATGTAAGTGGGTTAATATAAGTCTTTGCCAATTTCTGTCCAGCTGGTCTTCGCTACAATCAGTTGCAAAAACTACCCCTGTTCCGTTAGGAGCAGGCTCAAGAAGTAAATGCACCTCTGCATAATGTCTTAATGGTTCAAAATGTCCTACACCTTCAACAGAATTGCTTATGGTTTCTTTATAAATTATATTTCCTTGCCCAAAATCTGGTTGAAAGGAAAAACGGTCTTTTATTATGCTTTTTAGTATTTCCAGCTGTATATCGCCCATTAACTGTAGTTGGATTTCTCCTAAACTTTCATTCCAAACCACATTAAGCATAGGATCCTCGTCCTCAAGTATTTTCAATTTACTTAAAGCTGTGTGATTATCTATACCTTTGGGCAATATTACACTATATGTTAAAACAGGCTCTAAAACCGGCAAAGGGGCATTTTCCTCTATTCCTAATCCGTCACCACTTTTTGCAAAGGTAATTCCTGTTACAGCACATATTGTGCCACTTTGTACAACATCAACTGGGGTAAATTTTTCCCCTGAATATATTCTGATTTGATTTACTTTTTGGGTTTCGTTAGTTTTTTTATCTGTTAAAATGTCCTTTGTTTTAAGACATCCACCTGTTACTTTCAAAAAGGTTAGTCTGTTATTTTGATTATCTTGGGTAATTTTATATACCTTAGCACCAAATTCGTCAGCATATACAGGTGTAGTTGTATATTTATCAAGCCCCTGTAAAAGCTGGTCAATTTCCTGTAATCTTAACGCAGAGCCAAAATAACAAGGGAAAATTCTGCGTTGTTTAATAGCGTATATAATATCCTCTGTTTGTAGCTGTTCGTCATAGTATTTGGCTAATAAATCTTCGTGGCACAATGCAACAGACTCGTTAAATTGGTCTGTATCTATGTTATCTCCAAATTCCACACAGCTATCACTTAGCCTTTCTTTTAGCTGGTTAAGCACTGTGTCTTTGTCAGCACCCTGTAAATCCATTTTATTTACAAATATAAATGTAGGCACATTATATCTGGAAAGTAATCTCCACAATGTTTGAGTATGACTTTGTACACCGTCTGTGCCACTTACCACTAATATAGCATAGTCAAGCACCTGTAGGGTTCTTTCGGCCTCGGCAGAAAAATCAATATGTCCTGGTGTATCCAGCAAGGTAATTTCTGTATTATTATATTTTAGTATTGCTTGTTTTGAAAAAATAGTAATTCCTCTTTCTCTTTCCAGTGCAAAGGTATCTAAGAAAGAGTTTCTGTGGTCAACCCTGCCCAAGGTACTTATATTACCTGAACAATACATAAGTGCCTCTGACAAAGTAGTTTTACCTGAGTCCACATGAGCCAAAATTCCTATTGCAAGTTTTTTTATATTATTACTCATATTACTGCTCGTTTCATTCAAATTTATTGGTTATGCCAAACAGCCTTTAATAATAATTTTAACACAAAATCTAATTAAAGCCACCATTGCCTACACGACTAAACAAACGCTTAACCTCACCTTTTAACAGCCTGTGCTGTGGCAAAGTAAGCTCTGGGTCTTTTGATATAATCTCTTGAGAAGCTGTGGTGGCATCTTTTAGGCTGTCCATATTTGCTAAATCAGCAATTTTCATTTCTGGCAAACCATGTTGTCTTGAGCCAAAAAAGTCACCGGGGCCTCTTAACTTTAAGTCTGTATCTGCAATTTCAAAGCCACTGTTAGTTGCACACATTGTTTTTAGTCGTTCTAATGTTTCTGGATTTGTGTTGTCTGACATTAATATACAGTAGGATTTCTCACTGCCTCTACCTACTCTACCCCTTAACTGATGTAGCTGAGAAAGCCCAAAGCGTTCTGCATTTTCAACTACCATAATAGTAGCATTAGGCACATCTACACCTACCTCTATAACGGTAGTAGACACTAACAGCTGTATTTCTTTCTGCTTAAATCTTTGCATTATGTCTTCCTTTAATGCACCTTTCATTTTACCGTGTAAAACACCTACAGTATAATTTTGAAACCATTTTTCTTGTATTTCCTGTGCATACTGCTCCGCTGCTGCCATATTAAACATTTCATTTTCTTCAACAGCTGGACATACTATGTAACATTGTCTGCCATTATCCAAATGCTCTTTTATAAAATTGTACATTCCTACACGCTTTTTACTGTTTACAAGGAACGTTTCAATAGATTTTCTTCCAGGGGGCATTGTATCTATTACTGAAATATCCAAATCACCATATACTATTAAAGCCAGTGTTCTTGGTATTGGCGTTGCAGACATTATAAGTAAGTGTGGGTTATCTCCTTTTTCTACTAGGGTATTTCGCTGTGCTACACCAAAGCGATGTTGCTCATCTGTTATTACTAATCCTAAATTTCTAAATTCTACCGTTTGAGATAGTAATGCGTGTGTACCAACAGCTATGTCACAAGCTCCTGTTACAACTGCGTCGTTTATTCTACGTCTTTGCTTAGTTGTATTGCCACCTACCAGTAGCTCAACATTTATTCCTGTGCCTGCAAACATTTTGCAAAAGGAATTATAATGCTGTTCTGCAAGGATTTCTGTAGGAGCCATAAACGCTACTTGATAGCCATTTTTTACAGCAGTATAGCTTACACCCATTGCAACAGCTGTTTTACCACAGCCCACATCTCCTTGTACCAGTCTGCTCATTGGATATTTGCATTGTGTCATATCCTTTATGCAGTCCTGCATTGCGTTTAACTGACCTGTAGTCATTTCAAATGGAAGTAATTGTTTATATTCCTGTGTATAGTCGGTTTCCACTTTTACTGTAGTTTCTTTTCGTCTGCCTTTTTTCATTGAAACTAAACCTAATGATAAAACCAGTAATTCTTGAAAAATTAATCTTTTTCTTGCTTTTAATAAGTGTTCTTTATCCTTTGGAAAATGCACCCATCTTATTGCTTTGTTGTAGGAGATTAAATCATATTTATCAAGTATTTCCTGTGGTATACTTTCTTTTACGGTTTCTGGTAGCATTTGAAGTGCATTTATTACTGCTGTTTCTATTTGTCTGGTGGTAAGTCCTGCTGTGCAACCATAGATAGGACGAATTTCTTTAGCTTTGCTAACAGGCAAAAACTGTGGCGAGATTATCTCTAGCCTATTCATAGATGAGCTAACCTTACCCATAAAAATATACTGGGTATTGTAAGTAAGCATACTTTTTATATATTTGTTATTAAAAAAAGTAGCTGTTACTACGCCTGTATCATCCCCTAGTCTAACCTTTGTAATAAGTTTACCACCTGCAACCCTTGATTCTGTAACAGGTGCAGTAACTACCGCCTTTATACAACAGGTTTCATTTACTTTTAGGTCAGCAATATTTACATAGTTACTCCAATCCTCATAGTTGCGTGGATAATAGCATATAAGCTCACCAACCGAGGAAATACCCAGCTTTCTAAAGAGCTTCCCTTTTGCCGGCCCTATTCCCTTTAAGTATTCAATTTCATATTCAAATAAAGACGGCATAATATCTCACCACAACTTAAATAATTATACAGCTTAAACTAACATTAAATATCTGCCAACAAATCTTTAATAACCTCACTACCTGCAATTATACCAGCTACAGATGGTACAAATGCTATACTTCCTGGAGGTAATTTTTTTCTATTATTATCGGAATCAGCGGAAGCTATATCATACTCACTGTAATTAGGCTTTATAGCCTGTTCTGTAGAATAAACAACCTTTAAATTCTTTATACCACGCTTTTTCATTTGTTGACGCATTACTCTTGCTAAAGGACAAACAGAGGTCTTATATATATCTGTAACAACAAAAGCAGTAGGGTCAAGCTTATTCCCTGCACCCATACAGCTTATTACAGGTATATTATTTTCTTTTGCTTTAACGATAATTTCTATCTTACCCGAAACAGTATCAATGGCATCTACAACATAATCAAACACTGTAAAATCAATACTATTAGAGTTTTCAGGAAGAAAGAAACAATTATGTGCTTGTACCTGTGCATTAGGATTAATTAGCTTTATTCTTTCAGCAATTACATCAACCTTGTTTTGACCTACTTTATCAACAGTAGCAATAATCTGCCTGTTGATATTAGAATAATCTACTGTGTCATTATCAATAACATCAATAAAGCCTACGCCACACCTTGCAAGAACCTCTACCACATAGCCACCTACGCCACCTACACCAAAAACAGCAACCCTGCTATTTTTTAGTTTATCGAGGGCTTTATCACCAAGCAAAAGTTGTTCTCTTGAAAAAATATTATCCATATTACTACTCATATTGTAATCCTCTTTAACAAGAAAATATTTATAAAATTATAATACCATACTGCAATAGTTTTAACAAGAAAAAGAAAAGTATAATTTATGCCAATAAAATAGAGTGCCATCAAATTGACAGCACTCCTTTCATATTCTGTGATATTTTGCTAAAAAATACTCAGCTTAAATCTGTTCCATTTCAGTTGTGTCTACAGTATGCTTTACTCTGTCTTGTACTTCTGCTTTTTTTGCATTGTTAAAGCGTTCTGTTGTACCAACTAAATAGCCTGTAATTCTGCGTATTCTGTCAAACTTAACAGGTTCAAAGGTATAATCAATGTCAACATACTCTCCGTCTACATTTATATCCATAGCCTTTATAGTTTTACCTGGGTATTTTTTATGTCCATACGCAATATAAGCATCAATTTCTTGCTGAGAAAGCTCGCCATTTTTAACTGTTACATTTATATCTGTCATAACAATTCCTCCTACATATAGTTTTACAATATCAGTATATCACTATATATTGTAGGTGTCAACAGAAAATAGTAATAATTATTATTTTATATTTCTTCTGTAAGTATGTTATATGACAAAGAGCGGTTTTTATATCTGTTATCCTCGGTAACCTCTTTAATAACATCAATAAAAGGTGGCAAATCTACCTTTTGGTCTTCGCTTTTTAATTCAATTTCCAAAGTTGCTCTGTCATTCCAAAAGGAATAAATATCAAGCTCAAAAAATTGATTATTATACATAAAACAGTGACGTACTTTTTCTATTGGAGAGCTATCTGGGTCTAGATTAAATTTTAGGTCTTTCCATTCCTGCTCTGTTATGTCATCTTCCAATTCTATTCGTGTAACATTTGTAATACTTTTTTTGTAGGTCTTTTTATAGGATGTTTTTCCGTTAATAGTACTTTTTCTGATACGCATACCACTGGTTGCACCCTGATTGTTAAGATAAACCTGTGTCATTTCAATTTTCATATACATAGGCTGACTTTCCAGCACTGAAATATCTGGCATTTTTATTAAATACTTTCTTTCTATTTCCAAAGGCATATTGCCATTCATAAACATACAACTCCTTTTATACTACATAAATCTATAAATATACCTATATTATATACAATAGTATTAAAATAACACATACAACAGGTATAGTCAAGAGAATAGAGTTGGTATAAAGACCAAAAACAGCAGAAAGGAAAATTTCTGCTGTTTGCTGTAGTGATATTAATATATTAACCTATGAATTTACCCATAAGTGTAAAGCCGTTATCGTTATAAATGCCTGTTGACTGGGCTGTTTTTTCGCTGAATTTATCCACGCCACTGTCAATCTTGTTGTTACTTGCAAATACAAGATATGGTACAGGCTTATTTGTATGTGTTTTTATTGCTAAAGGTGTTGGGTGGTCTGGACAAATTAGGATTTTATAATCCTCTCCACAGCCATTAAGGTATTCAACCAATGGAGCTAGAATTTTTTCATCAATAAGCTCTATTGCTTTAACCTTGTTTTCAACCTCGCCTCTATGACCACACTCATCAGGTGCCTCTATATGTATATAAACAAAGTCCTGTCCACGGTTAAATTCGTCGATAGTTGCCTGTAGCTTACCTTCAAAATTAGTGTCGATATATCCTGTAGCACCGTCAACATCAGGTGTAGCCATACCTGCACAAATTCCTATACCTTTAAGTAAGTCTACCGCAGAAATTACAGAGCCTTTTACATTGAATTTACTTTCAAAGCTGTCTAGCTGTGGTTTCATACCCTCGCCCCATAGCCATATGGAGTTTGCAGGTCTTTTGCCCTTTGCAATTCTCTGTAAATTAACAGGATGGTCCTTTAGAATATCATAGCTTTTAATCATAAGGTCATATAATCCTTGAATGTCATCACCCTGTGGAATATATTCTTTTATAGGCTTACCTGTAATATCGTGTGGAGGAGTTAGCACGCCTGGTGTAGGATTACCATTTGCCCAAACCAAGCAATGACGGTAGCTTACACCTGGGTAAAACTTAAAAATATCATTACCTAGCTGTTCCTGCACAAAGTCAACAAGTATTTTTGCCTCAGCAGTAGAAATATCATCTGCACAATAGTCAAGAATTGTTTTGTCGCTATATTCAGCTTCATCAGAAAGTGTTACAAGATTACAACGTAATGTAACATCTGTATCCTTTAAATCTATACCAATGCTTGCAGCCTCTAATGGAGAACGACCTGTATAATATTTTGCAGGCTCATACCCCATAACAGATAGATTAGCAACATCACTGCCAGGCTTTAAGCCCTCTGCTACAGTTTTTAACAAGCCAATTTCACTGCTTTTTGCCAACATATCCATACAAGGCTTGTTAGCAACCTCCATAGGTGTTTTTTCACCCAATGCAGCTACAGGTGTGTCTGCCATACCGTCACATAAAACAACTGCATATTTCATAATTATCACCCTTTATAAGTAATTTGAATTATTGTAATTCTGTATGCTATTATATACCTATTAGGTTAATTATTCAAGAAAAACCTATTTTATGTTTTTTACTTTAATTACAGTATAACAGATTAAAATTTTATATTAAAAGGTATTGACATTTTACTTAAAAGGTGTATAATATATATCGTTGTGAAAACAATATTAAATATTGCGGAATTGTGTAAGGGTAGCACAGCAGACTCTGACTCTGTTTGTCTGGGTTCGAATCCTAGTTCCGCAGCCAAAAGACTTGCTTATGCAGGTCTTTTTTTATTTGTGTAGATAATTTTTGAACAAAAAGTTAGGCAGAGATTGCATACTACAAAATGCAAATCTCTGCCTTTAATTTTATAATCTACTTTATATAATCTACTATAATTATTTCTTTCTTTGCTTATCTATGTCTACTTGCTGTTGGAATTTCATAATCTCGTCATAAATACGCTGACAGTTGTTATGGTCATCATATTTATAGAAAGATTTAACCCTGTCAACATACATTGACTTCATTTTGCAACCATTTTCCATATATTCACACAGAGTATCAACAAGCTGGTCGCTTTCGGTGCAAATTTCTCCAAAGCCCATAGTATCGTAGAAAAATCCTCCGTCATCATAATGTGCAGGAAGCTGAGATGGGTGGAAATACACCAATGGTTTTTTCATATAAGCAAAGTCAAATTGCACACCTGAATAGTCAGTAACCATTAAGCTAGATTCTGTAAGAATTTTTTCGTAGCTTAAATCGCCTACTGATGAAATAACCTCCACATATGGGTCTGGTACAAAATCATTAACCTGAGCACTTAAAATAGGGTGAAGTAAGTATTTTATCTTATACCCTGTCTTTTTAGCTGTTTCAATAAGTTTTTGATTATTGATAAGGTCGTTATAAATTTTATAATATGTGGTTTCTTTAAATTCAGGATTGTATGCTCGTTGTTCCCCCTCGCTAGTAGTTACAGGCATAGCATTGTACATTCTCCAAGTTGGTGATAAAAGAATTTGCTTTTGGTCATTATTAATCAGACCGTCATATCTGCCTATACCTGTCATTTTTAGAATATCAAAATTTTGGTATCCATAAGCGTGGTTGCTAAGGTTTTCGTACTCGTGCTTAGATGCAAGGAAGTACATTTGAGTATTATCTACTATCCTTTGCTGTGCCATTGCACATTTTTGCACAGATAAACCGTGTTGTAAGCACATAGTAGGGAAATTGCACAAACCTCTTATAAATCTTGAACGGTCCATACTATATCCGTTAAATGGGAATACCATAGAATTAGTGATTAAAGCAATATCTGCATTTAAGAACGCCATTTTGTGCTTTAAGGAACGGTTTTTTACAGGCTTTAGACCTGCTTCTTTTAGACTTTTATAATCAGAGGTATTTTCATCAATTATATAATATCTTGTAATACCATCATTTTTATCAGCACAGAATCTATACAAATACTCACTGCTGTCACCGCCCTTATAGAGTTTGTCCAGCATAAGCCATATTTTTTTATTCTTAAAATATGGTCTTGTAATCCAATATTGCAAACGGGTAATAAACAGACGCTTACTCTCTTTAAACACACCAGGTAAAAATTTAAGTTCTCTTATTAAAGTATCCATTGCACTGGCGTGTTTTATTGTTATAATCTTTCCCCCAGCTACATAAGCTACATACTTATTAAATCTCCAATAAGAATTTGCAGGTGAGCCTGTAAATTTTGCCCAGTGATGTAAGAAAGATAATTTTAGTGATATATTTGAATGTTTATATTGAGCATAAAAAGCTACTGTTTGTGTTGGATTTTTAGCCTCTAGAGGTAACTCTAAATGGAATGTAAACTTTTTGTAGGCACTTATTCCAAAATATTTTGTCAAAGAATATCTGTCTGTATTTGATAATGTAAACTTTTGGTCATTAAACATAACATAAAGTTCAATATCCTCCAGATTAAATACTCGTCTAAAAGAGCCATCAATAATTAACTTGCCATCTCTATAGTCTACAACGTGCAGACCAACACGCTGGTCGGTTAATCTTGTAAGGAATACATCGCCACAGTTAAGGTACAGCTCGCTTTTTCCCTCTACACAGGCTAAAGGCATATCTCCAAAAGAGCAATTATATTTTAGCATATAGAACATTTCTGCCGCTTCTTCGCTATAGCCCAATGATTTAAACTTATTTGTATTTAATACATATACATCATCAATATAG
>JAXKHT010000077.1:0-3481 GCA_036549705.1 Acutalibacteraceae bacterium
AAAAAAACATAAAATATGATATAATCTACCATATATTTGTTATATGGAAGGATTATGGAAAATGAAAATACCAAAGAAAATTCATTATTGTTGGTTTGGCAATAACGAAAAACCAGAATGTATATTGCAATGTATTGAAAGCTGGAAAAAGTTTTGTCCGGATTACGAAATTATAGAATGGAACGAAAGTAATTACGATATAGATTCCCTTGAATATACAAGACAAGCATATGATGCGAAAAAATGGGCATTTGTGTCTGATGTGGCAAGGTTAAAGGTTGTTTATGACCACGGTGGCATTTATATGGATACCGATGTAGAAATATTGGACAACATAGACCGTTATTTGGAAAACGAAATGTTTATGTTCTTCCAATGTGAACGCACCCTTGCATCTGGCTTAGGCTTTGGTGGAGTAAAGGGACAAAAAGATATAGGTGATATGCTGGAGGATTACCGTGACAGACAGTTTATTGTAAATGGTAAGTTCGATATGTCTGCCTGCCCTGACCTTAATACTAATGTACTAAGAAAGAACATACCAGAACTGCTTGTAAATGGCGAAACTCAAATTATAGACGGAAAGGCATTTTATAGCTGTGACGAATATAAAAATGTAATGTACCATTATGGGGCACAAAGCTGGACAGATAATCCTAATTATAATTTTGAGAAAAAAGAGTGGAAAAATAACGCTGTAAAACGATTTTTCCG
This sequence comes from Acutalibacteraceae bacterium, assembly GCA_036549705.1. Classification (GTDB taxonomy): domain Bacteria; phylum Bacillota; class Clostridia; order Oscillospirales; family Acutalibacteraceae; genus CAG-964. Next base: position 715 of record JAXKHT010000077.1, read on the forward strand.
CAAATATAAAAGAGTAAATTTTCTGGAAAATCATTTACCAGCCAAGCTGTTTAAGGGTTACATCTTTTTTGCATATGATTTTTTGGATTTAGGTCCAATTTTTTATATAAAGAAAGTATTTAAGAAAATTAAGTAAAAATTTATAAGGTTAATAAGGTGATATGCCTTTTCTTGTTGTAAGTTATTTTGCTAAATATTTGACAACAGAGATTTAAAGGTGTATAATCACCTTGATAATATAGTGTAGTAGCACAGAAAAGCTATTGCAAAAGTGTTAGGAGGATTTTTAATGTTAAAAAGATTAGGAAAAAAAGTTTTACCAATTATTATGGCTACTATGCTAGTAGCTGGTATGGGTGCAGTTGGTGTATCTGCTACAGATGTAGCTACAGATAGCAAAACAACAGTTGTAGCAACATCTAATAATCTATTTGAACACATTGACGATTCAACAGGTATTAAAATTGAAAGCTCAAGTGTTGATTTGGATTCAGCAAGCACAGTTTTTGCAGATTTTACAGATGAATATAATTTTGCTAAGGGTCTTGCTGAAAAAACAGTTTTACTTGAGGTTTGTGACGAGAATTTTGAGAATGTTATAACTGCAGAAAAACCTGTAACAGCCTATATTCCTTTTGATAAAGATGGTTATTATGTAGTTTTTTATGATATGGAAACTGAAAAGGCTACACAGGTTGAAGCAGAGTATGTTAATGGTAGTTACAAGGTGCAAATGCCAGGTAGTGGTTACTATCTTATTTGCGATTATCCTCTAGCTGAGGGTGAGGGTGAATTGGTACAGCAGACACTTGTTGATGAAGAAACAGGCGTAACTGTATCAGGTATACTTCCAACAGACACAAAGATGGTTGTTTATGACCTTGTTGCTTTGGCTGAAGAATATGAGGAATCATATGATGAAACTGAAATAGAGAATATGATTGGAATAGATTTAGAAGGTGCTATTGACGAGGAAACATTAGCACTAGCTAAAGAGATGGACTGTTATATTGTTTCTTTAACTAGAAATTTTGAAAAGGTAGTGCCAGATGGCGATGCAATAGTTACTCTACCAAACAGCAACGAAAACTTTGCAGTAAGATATTTTGATATTTTTAATGAAGAAAAATTAGAGATGCTATTTGGTGGCGAGGACTCTGAATTGGCTAAACTTTTAGAGTCATTTGAGAATATGGAGGACGAGGACATTGCTAAAGCAGTAAATGACGCTATAAATCAGATACTACCTGTTTTAGATACAGAGTATGTTGACGGTAGCCATGTTGTTAAGGGTACAGGTGTTGGACTATATTTTGTTGCACCAGCTGACACTCTAAATATTACTGCTGAACAAATAAAGCAAATTAAAGATATGTTTATGGGCTTTGGAGAAGGTTTTGGAGATAATGATTCAATAATTGATACTAACACATCAGCAACAGAGCCTTCAACACAGGCACCAACACAGGCACCAACACAGGCTCCTACTCAAGGAAAAGATGAAGGTAGCAAGGTTGCTGTAGACACAGGTAGCAATTCTGCACTTGCTATTTTACTAATTGCATTAAGTACAGCAACAGCTGGAGTATTTACATTGGGTAGAAAGAAGTTTCAAAAGTAATTAATTAAAGCTCTAAAAAATAAGTGGTATATATAAATTTTGTTAAATATACTATAATTTTTATATAGATGATAATTAAGTATTGTTAATAATCTTATGTAATAAAGTAATTCAAGAATTATGTATAATATTAACAGAATATTATTTTTATCTATGTGTATAATTAATCTTTGTTAGTATATGGCAACAAAAATATTAATAAATACTTGTACATTATTAACAAAAACGTCTTGGTTGTTTTCTACAAAAACCAAGACGTTTTTTTGTTACTGTTTTATTTATGCGATATGTAGTAAAAATATGTAAAAAATCAACCCTAAATATCATATAAAAAGAGAATAGATTTTTTTTTCGTTTCGTTGTATCATTAATATAGCTACGATGGTAGCAAAAAAAATTTAAAAGGAGAGATTTCAATGGCAAGATTTAAGACATCTCAGAAAGTCATCTCCATGATTTTGACAGTGCTAATGCTAATGTCAACAGTTATGGTTGGTGGTACTTTCACAGCTAGTGCTGCAGATGTAGCACAGACAGAAACTATCTACTTCGTTCCAAGTGCAAACTGGAAGGATGCAGGTGCAAGATTTGCTGCTTACTTCTTCGATGGTAACGGCAAAGAAACTTGGGTTTCTCTAACAAAGGGTACAGATGATATGTATGCTGGCGAATATGACGCTACATATACAAATGTTATCTTTGTAAGAATGAACCCAAATACACAAGATAACAACTGGGAAACAACTAACAAGTGGAACCAGACAGCAGACCTAAAAATCAGTGGTAACTGCTTCAAACTAACATCAACAGATTGGGATAACGGTAACGGTGAGTGGTCAACAATTGGTGCTCCAACAACAGACCCAGTTACAGCTCCTGTAACAAATCCAGTAACAGATCCAGTAACAGACCCTGTTACAAATCCAGTTTCAAAGAACGCAATTTACTTTGTTCCATCAAAGAACTGGACAGATGCTGGTGCAAGATTCTCAGCTTACTTATTCGGTGGTAACGCAGAGGCTACTTGGGTATCTCTAACAGCTACAACAGATGGCAAGTACACAGCTGAAATGCCAGCTGGTTACACAAGCGTAATCTTTGTAAGAATGAACCCAAATACAACAGATAACAACTGGGAAACAGTTA
>JAXKHT010000001.1:0-2562 GCA_036549705.1 Acutalibacteraceae bacterium
AACATTCTCATTTGCAACAGACTTTCATCTGCTGTTTTACCCATTTCACCACCAAGGGCATCTATTTCTCGCACAAGGTGACCCTTAGCAGTACCGCCTATAGACGGATTACAAGGGCAGTTACCAACTGCGTCCATATTAATAGTAAAAGCAACTGTATTACAACCAAGTCTTGCAGAAGCCAAAGAGGCTTCTATTCCTGCGTGTCCTGCACCAATAACAGCAACATCAAATTTTCCGGCTAAAAAACTCATAATTTACACTCCTATTTACCAACACAAAAACGAGAAAATACATTGTGTACTATAACCTCGCTGGCACGTTCGCCTGTAATTTCCAGTATACTTTGTATAGCGTCCTCTATAGAAACTGTTGTAGCATCTAAAGTAAACCCAGCTTCTACTGCGTATATACCCTCGTTAATAGCATCTAATGCTCTAACAGCACAGTCACGCTGTCTTTCTGTTGCCAAGGTTGCCACAGATGGGTCAAAATCTGCTGTACCTGTAACCTTTTCAACAATTTCAACAAGCTGATTTACTCCATCTCCATTTTTGGCAGATATAAAAACTACATTCTTAATATAAGACTTAATAAATTCAACATCAATTACAGTGTCTACATCTGTTTTATTAATAATAGCCACAGCAGGTAGATTACTTATAGTTTTCAACAAATTAACATCTTCATCATTTAAGTTATGGGTGGCATCAAACATTGCAAGTATTAAACCAGCAGTTTCAATCTTTTTTCTTGCCTTTTCTACTCCAATTTTCTCTACTATATTGTCAGTATCTCTTAAACCGGCAGTGTCAGAAAGATTTAATGTAACATCACCAAGTACAACAGTTTCCTCAATAATATCTCTTGTTGTACCAGGAATATCTGTTACTATAGATTTTTCATAGCCAGTAAGCTGATTCATAAGGGTAGATTTTCCTACATTTGGTTTTCCCACAATAATGGTATCTACGCCTTTTTTAAGAACCATACCTGCGTCATAGTTTTTAAGAAGCCCTTCTATTAAGGATTTTGCTTTTCTTAGCTGATTTAACAAATTTTCATTGTCAACTTGTGGAATATCTTCCTCTGGATAATCAGCCCAAGCAGACAGGTGGGCAGCAGAGTTAACTAATATTTCGTTAATCTTAAAAATTTCCTTACTTATTTTACCCTCTCTGCAAGCCAAGGCCGCTCTGGCCTCGGTTTTGCCCTTTGCAGAGATAATATCCATAACAGACTCAGCTTCAGACAAATCCATTTTTCCATTTAGAAAAGCCCTTTGGGTAAACTCGCCAGCCTGTGCAGGGGTAGCACCATTTTGTATAACAACACGCAAAACCTGTTTTGTTATATACATACCACCGTGACAAGAAATCTCTAAAACATTTTCACCTGTATAGCTGTGTGGAGCCTTAAATACAGTAACAACAGCCTCGTCAATCTTATCATCTTCGTCATATACGCTACCATAGCTTGCAGTATAGCCCTGCATATCACAAACTTTTTTACCAGAAACACTCTTAAAAACCTTGTCACCAATGTTAAAGGCATTTTCGCCAGATATTCTTATTACACCTATACCACCTGGGCCATTGGCTGTTGATATAGCTGCTATTGTATTATTAGTCATATTTTTTCACCTTTTATAAAAGAGTATATATAAAAATATATAGGCGACCAAAGGCCGCCTATTAGATTTTGTTTATTTATTCAGTATCAGCCTGATTTGTAGTATTATTTTCAGCCTGTAAGCTGTCAGCATTTTCTGCTGAGTTTTCCTCTGGCTGTTCTTCATTATTTTGGTCTTCGTGTGGTGCAACAGCAACTGTTACAACCTTGCTATCATCTTTCAGCTTCATAATTGTAACACCCTTGCTTGGTCTTGCACAAACTCTTACGGTAGATGCATCTATTCTAATGATAATGCCGTCAGATGAAATCATAATAATATCATCACTTTCAACATTAACAGCAGAAATAGCAGAAACCTTGCCGTATTTTTCAGTATGATAGTTTGTAACACCCTTACCACCACGGCTAGTCAAACGATAGTCTGACACAGCAGAAATTCTGCCATAGCCTGTTTCAGAAACTGTAAGAAGCATATCATCTTCATTTACAGCAGCCATACCAACAACAAAGTCCTCCTCATCAAGAGTTAAAGCCTTTACACCCCTTGCATTTCTACCCATAGGACGAACATCATTTTCATCAAAACGAATAGCCCTACCGTTTTTGGTTGCAACAATAACCTGACTGTTACCCCCTGTCATTTTTACCCAAGCCAGCTCATCATCTTGGTTAAGGTCAAGTGCAACAATACCACCCTTACGGTTTGTATTATAGGCATTAAGCTTAATTCTCTTAACTAAGCCCTGCTTAGTAACCATAATCAGATACTTTTCATCATCAAATTCTGGTACTCTTATAACAGATGTAACCTTTTCGTCTGAGCTTATAGGCAACAGGTTAGCAATATTCATACCCTTAGAGGTTCTGCTACCCTCTGGAATTTCGTAGCACTTAAGTCTGTAAACTCTGCCGAAGTTTGTAAAGAAT
>JAXKHT010000078.1:0-9340 GCA_036549705.1 Acutalibacteraceae bacterium
GTAACTGGTATGTAAGAAGATGTCGTGAAAGATTCTGGGTACAGGATATGACACAGGATAAGATTAACGCTTATATGACATTGCACACCGCTTTGGTTACAATCTCAAAGGCAGCTGCACCTATGATTCCTTTTATGTCAGAGGAGATTTATCGTAACCTAGTATGCTCACTAGACGCAAACGCTACCGAGAGTGTACACTTGTGTATGTTCCCAGAGGTTGACGAAAGTGCAATAGATGCTCAGCTTGAAGCTGATATGGACGAAGTTCTAAAAATAGTTGTACTTGGTAGAGCAGGACGAAACGGTTCAACAATGAAGAATCGCCAGCCACTTGCTAAAATGTATGTAAACGCAGAAAAAGAGCTTGATAGTTTCTATGTAGAAATCATTGAAGACGAGCTTAACATTAAAGCTGTAGAATTTACACAAGATGTAAGCGGTTTTGTTTCATATTCATTTAAGCCACAGCTAAAAACATTAGGACCAAAGTATGGTAAATTGTTAGGCGAGATTCGTAACGGTCTTGCAACTGTAGACGGTGCAAAGGCTAAAGCCGAGCTTAACGAAAAGGGCTATATGACTTTAACTGTATCTACTGGTGATATTCAGCTAACAGAGGAAGATTTGCTTATAGATGTTAAGCAAATGGAAGGTCTGTACACAGTTTCTGATAACGGAATTACTGTTGTTCTTGATACAACACTAACACCAGAGCTAATAGAAGAGGGCTTTGTTCGTGAAATTATCAGCAAGGTTCAAACAATGCGTAAAGATGCAGGTTTTGAGGTTATGGACAGAATTATCATTGGCGTTCAGGATAATGATAAAATAGCTGAAATTATAAACAAGAATAAAGAAAGTATTTCTGTTGATGTTTTAGCTGATGATATTGTAGATACAGCCGACGGCTTTGTTAAGGAATGGAATATTAACGGAGAAAACGTTACTATGTCCGTTAAAAAGGTTTAATTATTAAATTAAACATTGCATATAAAAATCCCCTAATCGTATTTACTTTACGATTAGGGGATAGCTATTATGGTTAATCAACTGCTTTATTTTTTGTTAATATTTTATCCAGCTTAAACAGCCTTATGGAATTTTTGTACATTAGATTTGCGTATTCCTCAGGAGTAATCATATCCTTTAATTCGTTAAAATATTGTTGATATAAAGAACGTTCTCCTTTTGGGTTTACAGCCAGTGTATCTACACCATCAATGGTATTATCTGTTCCAAATAATATTTTCTCAGAACCACATTCCTTAATGGCTTTAACTGTAGATTCCACAGGGACCCAAGCTGTGTCACCATATAGATTTGGTTGCTTTTTTATAAACTTTATTGCATCACTATTGTCTGAACCAAGCCCCATATGACCAAGTATGAATTTTATATTTGGGTGTTTTACGGCACATTCGTAAACGGATTCACAGGTTGATTCAGGAGATGTTCCTGTATGCACCAAAACAGGTAAATCAAATCTTTCAGCAAGTTCTAGATATGGCTTTACCTGCGGTGAATTAACATTGATAAGAGAATGAACAGGGTGCAATTTTATTCCTACTGTAATATCTAAATTATCTCTTATTTGTTCAATAAGCTGTGGTGTTACACCCTCAAAATGTGGCTTTATCCAAGGCATAATTGCAATTTTGCCCATGTGTTCTCTGGCAAAATCAATGGCAACCTGAAAAGCCTCCTCTTGGGATTTCTGCATTGTATATGGCAAAGGTTTTTGATTGTGGTCAAAAGCAGCAGCTTCACAATTTGAGGTTATAGATAAACTGATATTATATTTTTTCATAGATTCTATAAGATTTTCAGCGGGCATTTCAAACTCCATAACATTGCCGATATGTGTGTGCATATCAATTATCATTTGTTACCACTCCTTTTATATTGTTTTATATATATTGTGTATGTTTACATTTATTACCAATAACAATCTCATTATACCACTTACTTATAAAAAAATAAATAGCATTTATAAAAATTGTATAATATTATTAAAAAAATATATAAAAAATTGTTGTTGTTTTTTTCGTTTTTATTGTTGACATTATTTTTATAGAGGTATATAATGCATATATCAAGTTAAATATGTTAAACCTGTGAGCAGGAGTAGTAGTAAATATGTTCAGTATTAAGAGAGTTTTGCGTTTGGTGTAAGCAAAATTGCTGTTTATTTGTGAATGGACCTGTGAGGGCAACCCGAAATATATTATATATTAAAGTAGGCGTTGACGGCTACCTTGTCGTTAAAAAAGGAGCGTATTTATGTGCGTAATGAGTGGGCGTTTATCGTCAATTTGGGTGGTACCGCAGAAGTGTTATATCAGCTTTTGTCCCTTATATATAGGGGACAAAGGCTTTTTTATTTTTTGTAGGCTATAATTAGTTCTTTACCCCTAAGGTAGTAAGAATAACGATACAATATAAACTAAGGAGGATAATGATAATGTCAAAAGGATTATTTGGTGTGCATGGTGGTCAGTTTATTCCTGAAGCACTTATGAATGCAGTTATAGAGCTTGAGGAGGCTTATAACTTTTATAAAAATGACCCCGATTTTAACAGGGAATTACAACAGCTATTTAACGAATACGCAGGTAGACCTTCAAGATTATATTATGCAGAGAAAATGACAAAGGATTTAGGCGGTGCTAAAATATATCTAAAAAGAGAAGACCTTAACTTTACAGGTTCTCATAAGCTAAATAACGTTTTAGGTCAGTGCTTAATGGCTAAAAAAATGGGCAAAACAAGGGTTATTGCAGAAACAGGTGCTGGTCAGCATGGTGTTGCAACTGCTACAGTTGCCGCTTTAATGGGTCTAAAATGTAAGGTTTATATGGGTAAAGAAGATACAGAAAGACAGGCTCTTAATGTATATAAAATGCGTTTGCTTGGTGCAGAGGTAGAAGCTGTAACCAGCGGTACTCAAACACTTAAAGATGCAGTTAACGAAACTATGAAAGAATGGAGTAACAGACTAAGTGATACTCACTATGTTTTAGGTTCTGTTGTTGGTCCACATCCATTCCCAACAATGGTTCGTGATTTCCAAAGTGTTATAAGTAAGGAAATTAAAGAGCAGATTATGGAAAAAGAGGGCAGACTGCCTGATGTTGTTATGGCTTGTGTAGGTGGTGGCAGTAATGCTATTGGTACATTCTATAACTTTATTGAAGATAAAGATGTTCGCCTAATTGGCTGTGAAGCTGGTGGTAAGGGTGCAGATACACCTTTAACAGCTGCAACAATGGCTGTTGGTAAGCTGGGTATTTTCCACGGTATGAAAACATATTTTTGTCAAGATGAGTATGGTCAGATTGCACCTGTATATTCTATTTCTGCTGGATTGGATTATCCTGGTGTTGGACCTGAACACGCAGGTTTGAAGGATGCAGGCAGAGCAGAATATGTATCAGTAACAGATGATGAAGCAGTTGAAGCTTTTGAGTATCTTTCAAGAGTAGAGGGTATTATACCAGCTATCGAAAGCTCACACGCTGTTGCACACGCAATGAAACTTGCTCCAACAATGAGCAAAGACCAAATTATGGTTATAACTATTTCAGGTAGAGGTGACAAAGACGTTGCAGCTATAGCAAGATATAAGGGGGAAGACATATATGAGTAATACAGCTAAAGCTTTTGAAAAAGGTAAGGCACTTATTCCATTTGTAACAGCAGGTGACCCTAATCTGGAGGTAACAAAACAGGTTATTCTTGCTATGGAAAAGGCAGGGGCAGACCTAATACAAATAGGCATACCTTTCTCTGACCCTGTTGCAGAGGGATTAACAATAGCACGAGCAGACAGCAGATCTTTAAGCAACGGTACAACTACCGATAAGATTTTTGATATGCTTGCTGATTTAAGAAAAGAAAGCAATGTGCCTTTGATATTTGTAACTTACATAAATCCTGTTTTTGTATACGGTGCAGACAAGTTTTGTAAAAAGTGTGCAGAGGTAAACATAGATGCTGTTATGGTACCAGATACACCTTATGAGGAAAAGGGTGAGATTTTACCATACTGCGAAAAGTACGGTATAGATTTAGTTTCTTATATAGCACCTATCTCTACCAGCAGAATAGAAATGATAGCAAAGGAAGCACAGGGCTTTGTATATTGTATAACCCCAATGTGCGAAACTGAAAAAGATGCGATTTCAGTTACAGATATGACTTCACTTGCAAGACAACACACAAATGTACCAATAGTTGCTGGTTTTGAGGTTTCTACCCCAGAGCAGGTAAAAGAGGTTGCAGAGTATGCTGACGGTGTTGTAATTGACAGTGCTGTAGTTGAATTATGTGAAAAGTATGGCGAAAATAGTCCTGAATATGTTTACGAATATATTAAGACTATGAAAGAAGCATTAATATAAAAAATTTATAATTAAGGCATAACACACAGTAATCATTTTGATTGCTGTGTTGCTTTTTTACGGATACCATTGCTAAAGTTGACAACAGTATATGGTGGTGGTAGAATCGGAATATAAAAAATAAGTATCTGTGGGGTGTTATTTATGGATAGAATTATCTCTAAATTGTTGGTGTATGGTGATATGCCAAAGGATACCATATTAATGGGGTTAAGCGATATTTTTTCAGGCTTTCGCAATAATACATACAGCGACAGCCAGCTAACTGCTAAAATTTTTACCCAAATAAAAAAGCTGTTAATTTTGGCTACAGATTACGGTTTTGATAAAAATTTATGGCATAATTATCTTTCTTTTATTTTAATTACTAACGAAAATCCTTTTAGCATAACCTGTGAAAAGGTTGGTGCAAATGACGGCAGTGTAAATTATTTTGCAATGAATGATTTTTCTGCTTTTATGGAATTATTTAATTTTGATTTTTCACAGATTGAAAAGGCTTTAAATATAGATTGCTTTAGTAGGATTTCTAATTACAAGGCAATAGAAAAGAAAGAGCTTATGTATAATAAAAATGTTAGCGAAAAAGTTCAACAGCTAAGTGAAAAATTAGAAGTGGCTACTACTACACAGGATTTCTTTAACGCTGTAACAGAATTTTATAAAGATTACGGTGTTGGTATGTTCGGTCTTAATAAGGCATTTAGAATAGCCTCAAGTACAGAAAGTAGCGTAGAGTTTAAAGCTATAAATAATATGGATAAGGTTATGCTGTGCGACCTAATAGGCTACGAAAAGCAAAAAGAAATGCTTGTTGAAAATACTAAGGCGTTTGTAGAGGGTAGAAAAGCAAATAATGCTTTGCTGTTTGGCGACAGTGGCACAGGTAAATCTACCAGCATTAAGGCTATTGTAAATGAATTTTATCCATATGGTTTGCGTATGATAGAAATTTATAAGCACCAGTTTAAGGATTTGTCCAATGTTATATCTCAAATAAAAAATAGAAATTATAAGTTTATTATATATATGGACGACCTTTCCTTTGAAGAATTTGAAATTGAATACAAGTTCTTAAAAGCTGTTATAGAGGGTGGAGTTGAAACTAAGCCTGAAAATATCTTAATTTATGCTACATCTAACAGACGTCATTTAATTAAGGAAAATTGGAAAGACAAAAATGATATGGAGTTTAGTGGTGGATTGCACCGTTCAGATACTATTGAAGAAAAGCTGTCATTGGTAAATCGTTTTGGTTGTATGATTAATTACTCAAAGCCAACTCGTGACCAATATTTGAACATAGTTGAGCAACTTGCTGAAAAAGCAGGAGTAACAATGGACAAGGAACAGCTTGTTTTTGGTGCAAAGCAATGGGAGATGTACCACGGTGGCATTTCTGGCAGAACAGCACAACAATATATTAATCACCTACTTGGCATACAAAAGGAAAGTAATTAATAATTAACAATAAAAACAGAAAGCTGTTGGTGTTATTCAAAATGCTTTCTGTTTTTTTGCAAATTTATTTAATAAAAAAATAAATATTTTTCCATTTCTATTGAAAAATAAAATATATGTGATATAATAAAGATACAAAAACGATAATCATTCTTAATTTTAATGAAAGCAGAGGAATTAACTATGTCGGAAAAAAACATTGTTATTAAGGGTGCTAACGAGCATAACCTTAAAAATATTAATGTTGAAATTCCCAGAGATAAGTTGGTTGTTATAACAGGCTTGTCTGGTTCAGGTAAATCCTCACTGGCTTTTGACACAATTTATGCAGAGGGTCAGCGAAGATATGTAGAGTCATTATCCGCATATGCAAGAATGTTTTTAGGGCAAATGGAAAAACCAAATGTAGAAAGCATAGAAGGACTTTCTCCGGCTATTTCCATAGACCAAAAAACAACCTCTAAAAATCCACGCTCTACCGTTGGTACTGTTACTGAAATTTACGATTATTTAAGATTGCTTTATGCAAGAATTGGCATACCTCATTGTCCTGTATGTGGTGTAGAAATAAAACAACAAACCATAGACCAAATTGTAGACAAGGTTATGGAATTGCCGACAAAAACTAAAATTCAAATAATGGCACCAATTATCCGTGGTAAAAAAGGAGAGCATATAAAAGAGCTTGACAAGGTACGCAAGGGCGGTTATGTTCGTGTGCGTATAGATGGTAACATATATGACTTGTCAGAAGAAATAAAGCTGGAGAAAAATAAAAAGCATACAATAGAGGTTATAATCGACCGTTTAGTTGTGGACGAAAATATTCGTTCTCGCTTGGCAGACTCGTTAGAGGTTGCCTCTAAACTTGCAGGTGGATTAACCGTTGTAAATATCATAAATGGTGAGGATTTGCTGTTTTCTCAAAATTACGCTTGTCCTGAACACGGTGTTAGTATAGAAGAATTGTCACCAAGAATGTTTTCTTTTAACAACCCTATGGGTGCTTGTCCACACTGTACTGGTTTGGGTGTATTTATGAGAGTAGACCCTAACCTAATAATTACAGATTGGGACAAAACCGTTCGTAATGGTGGTATCCGTGGCAGTGGTTGGGCTATGGAGGGCAGTTCTATTGCAACAATGTATTTTGAAGCCTTGGCTGAGCATTACAACTTTAGTCTTGATACTCCTCTAAAAGATTTATCAGATGAGGTGTTAGATGTTCTGTTGTATGGTACAAAGGGCGAAAAAATATTAGTACACCGCAAGTCAGAATATGGCAAAGGCTCTTACTATACTGAATTTGAGGGCGTTATAAATAATCTAGAAAGACGCTTTAAGGATACCCAAAGTAAATGGATAAAGGAAGAAATCCAAAACTATATGGCGGAAGTTCCTTGTAACCATTGTAAAGGTCAGCGTTTATCAGATGTTAGCCTTGGGGTAACGGTAGGGGATATTAATATATCACAGCTTTGTGAAAAGTCAGTTATCCAAATTATTGACTTCATAAAAAATTTGTCTCTAACTCAACGTGAACAAATGATAGCAGAGCCGATAATTAAGGAGATATTAAACCGATTAGGATTTCTTAATAGTGTAGGACTTGACTATTTAACCTTGTCAAGAGCAAGTGGAACTTTAAGTGGTGGCGAAAGTCAGCGTATAAGATTAGCTACACAAATTGGTTCATTCTTAATGGGTGTGCTTTACATCTTAGATGAACCAAGTATAGGACTTCATCAGCGTGACAATGACAAGCTAATAGGTACTCTTGAGCATTTAAGAGATTTAGGCAATACCGTTATTGTAGTAGAACACGATGAAGATACAATGAGAGCAGCTGATTATATAGTAGATGTTGGACCAGGAGCAGGTGTACACGGTGGTAATATTGTTTGCTGTGGTACAGTTGATGATATTATTAACTGTAAAGACTCTATAACAGGTCAGTATCTTAGTGGTAAAAGAAAAATCGAGCTTCCACAAGAAAGAAGAAAGGGCAACGGCAATAAGCTGGTTGTTAAGGGAGCAAAACAAAATAATCTAAAAAATATTACAGTAGAGTTTCCTGTTGGAGAATTTATATGTGTAACAGGTGTTTCCGGCTCTGGTAAGTCGTCACTTGTTAATGAAATTCTTTATAAGCATTTGGCTTCACAGCTTAACCGTGCAAAATCTCAAGCAGGAAAATTCAGAGAAATAACTGGTGTTGAAAATTTCGATAAGGTTATTAGTATAGACCAATCACCTATTGGCAGAACACCACGCTCTAATCCTGCAACATATACAGGTGTGTTTACAGATATAAGAGAGCTTTTCTCTACAACACAAGATGCAAAAATGAAAGGTTATGGCTCAGGCAGATTTTCATTTAATGTTAAAGGTGGCAGATGTGAGGCTTGTCAGGGTGACGGTATAATAAAAATTGAAATGCACTTTTTACCGGATATTTATGTTCCTTGTGAGGTTTGTAAGGGCAGACGCTACAACAGAGAAACCTTACAGGTAAAGTATAAAGGTAAATCAATTTATGATGTACTGGAAATGACTGTAGAAGAAGCTGTAGAATTTTTTGCAAATATGCCTAAAATTCATCGCAAGTTGAAAACATTGCTTGATGTAGGTCTAGGGTATATAAAATTAGGTCAACCTGCAACAACCTTGTCCGGTGGTGAAGCTCAAAGAGTAAAATTGGCAACAGAGTTATCCAAACGGGCAACAGGCAGAACAGTCTATTTCTTAGATGAACCTACAACAGGTTTACACATAGCAGATGTACACAAGCTGATTACTGTACTGCAAAAGCTGGTTGATGTAGGTAATACCGTTATAGTAATAGAGCATAATCTGGAACTAATAAAAACGGCAGACCATATTATAGACATTGGCCCAGAGGGTGGTGACCGTGGCGGCACAGTGGTTGCAAAGGGTACACCAGAGCAAATTGTAGCAAATCCTAACAGCTATACAGGAAAATATTTGGCACCATTGTTAAATAGCTGAAAAAATATACCAAAATGAAATTTGTGCAAAATACAACAAAAATCAAAATATAAACATCTAAATATATTAAAAGTGTAGAAAAAATTTAATCACTATTTTATCATTGCGAATAATCTAACAATGTGTTAAAATATTAGGTGGGAAAAAGGTAATTATTTATATGTTTATAATAGAATATAAAAGATTATTAACCTTAGAAAGATAATAGGCAACTTTACTGTTGCTTTATATTAATTCTAATTTTGTAAAGGAGAATTTATTATGGAACAGTGGAATGGTTTTAAAACAGGCAAATGGCAAAATGGCATTAATGTTGCAGACTTTGTTGCAAACAACTACACTCCTTATATGGGTGATGCCAGCTTCCTACAGGGTGCAACAGACCGTACAAAGAAGCTTTGTGACGAGTTACAGGTTTTGCTTGACAAAGAATCTGCAAATAACGGTGTTTTAGATGTTGATGTTGAA
>JAXKHT010000079.1:0-42078 GCA_036549705.1 Acutalibacteraceae bacterium
AATTGCTACTTCACAGATTGTTGAAAAGCTGGAAACAATAGCTGACTGTGACTGCGAGGTTGGAAAGCTGGCTAAAAAGACTCTTGCAGACAAAGACCAGCTTGCTAAAAAGTCAATGTGGATATTTGGTGGCGATGGTTGGGCATATGACATTGGCTTTGGTGGTCTTGACCATGTTATTGCCTCTGGCAAAGATGTAAATATTCTTGTATTTGACACAGAGGTTTATTCAAATACAGGTGGTCAGGCTTCTAAGGCTACACCAAGTGGTTCTATCGCACAGTTTGCCGCTGCTGGTAAGGCTACAAATAAAAAGGATTTAGCTGCTATTGCTATGACATATGGTAATGTATATGTGGCACAGGTTGCTATGGGTGCTGACAAAAACCAATGTATTAAGGCTTTTGTAGAGGCTGAAAGCTATCAGGGGCCATCAATTATCATCTGCTATGCACCTTGTATTAACCACGGTATTAAGGGTGGTATGACAATAGCACAAAATGAAGAGGAAAAGGCTGTTAAGTCTGGTTACTGGCATATTTACCGTTACGACCCAAGACTTGTACAACAGGGTAAAAATCCATTAATTATAGATTCAAAGGCTCCTACAATGTCATACCGTGACTTTGTTATGGGAGAGGTTCGCTACAACGCTTTAGCAAGAGCAAACCCAGAAAGAGCCGAAATGTTGTTTGACTTGGCAGAACAACAGGCTACAAGAAAAATGGCACACTTACAATTTTTAGCATCACAAAAATTTGATGAAGCTGAAAATTAATTAGCATTAGATTTCATCTAATCTCTTTTATTAGAATATTAACAAAGCGGGCATTTATGGAAAATCATAAATGCCCGCTTTGCGTTTTTAGTATTATTTTAATTATATTAATTGTTTATACTGTTTATTATATCTATAACCTGTGTTAAATCTTCAGCATGAGTGTAAATGTGCTTTTTATCTTCTTCTGTTGGCTGAGTTAAATCTGGTACCATTACTGTTACACAGCCTGCTCTATATGCAGATAACACACCATTTGGAGAGTCCTCCAGTGCTATACAGCTACTTGTAGATAAGCCTAATCTGTTAGACGCCTCTATATAAATGTCAGGGGCTGGCTTACCATTAGCCACCATAGATGCACAAACTATTTGGTCAAAGTACTCAAGAATATTAAGGGAAGATAGATATTCTCTTGTTCTATCTGGTGCAGTTGCTGTAGCCACAGCACAAAGCAAGTCATTATCCTTTATATATCTTAACAGCTGGTCTATACCCTTTTTCTTTTCTATACCGTTTTTAGCTATATGCTCACTCATATATTTTTTTCGTAATTCCTTAACAGCGTCATAGTCAAAATTGGAGCAAACCATAGCTTTCAGCTTTGGTATAGCATATTGACTGGGTAAACTGCGTATTTCCAACACGTGTTCCGGCTTCATTGGGTAGCCTAATTCATTAGCCGACTTTACCCAAAATTTTTGTAGCCACTTTTCGGTGTCTATTATTACACCGTCCATATCAAAAATTACGCCCTTAATCTTTCTGTTGCACATAGAGTATTTCCTCTTCCCTACTATTAATCCTTATACTTTAAATTATCTACTGTCCAATCTGCAAGAACTTTGCACATAGCCTCGGCCTCTTTATTTGCACCGTGAAGATTATGGTCAAGATAATTTCCACATTCTTCTTTCTTGCCACCTGGAATTTCTCCTGTAAAGTTTCTTATAAACACAAAAGCTTGTCTAACTAAATTAATTACCTGCTGTGGTGTTATTTTATCCCTAACAATAAAATAACAACCTGTTCTACAACCCATTGGGCCAAAATATATAATGTCATCTGCATATTCACTATTGCGTACATATGTAGCAAATAAATGCTCTATAGTGTGTAATGGGGCATTTTCCAAAAAATCACCATTGTTTGGCTTTCTCATACGAATATCATAGGTTACTATATCCCCATCTATTCTTGAGGTATACAAGCCCTCTGTTAATGTGTCGTGATTAATTGTAAAGCTGGCTATCTTTTTCATAAATTAACTCTCCTTTTTAAGACTTTTATTTTTATTATATATAAACATTAATATTGCCATAGCACAAATTATTCCGTAACCAACCCAGCTTAGCCAATCTGGAATTTGTCCAAACACAAAAAATCCCAAAGATGCTGAAAAAATTATTTGGGAATAATCGTAAACAGATACATCTTTAGCTGGTGCATAACAATATGCAGAGGTTATTGTAAATTGTCCCCCGGCAGCAGACAAGCCTGCAAGCAGTAAAGCAACTAACTGCTGTGTTGCCATAGGTGTAAAGCTGAAAATTAAAAAAGGTAGTGTTACCAAGCAGGAAAAGCCTGAAAAAAAGCAGACAATTACACCACCCTTTACTCCTTTTTGCCCCAAAATACGCACCAATGTATAAGCCATTCCAGCACACATACCACCACATAAACCAATTAAGGCTGGTATTGTTTGAGCATTTGCAAGGTCTGGTTTTATAACACACAATGCACCTATAAAAGCACCAAAAACTATTAGTGCTTGGGTGAGCTTTAGCTTTTCTTTAAGCAGAAATATACTGAATATAATAGCAAAAAAAGGTGACATTTTATTTAGTATAGAGGCATCTGCCAATGCCAACTGGTCTATGGCATAAAAATTACACAGTATTCCCACAGTACCAAATACAGACCGTAATAACAGTGGTACTATTGCGTCCTTTTGCAATGTTATTTTTTCCTTATCCTTAATTAATACTGCCCCTGCAAAGAAAAAAGCAATTAAATTTCTGAAAAAACTTTTTTGTACAGAGGGCAAATCTCCGGATAATCGGACAAACATATTCATTAACGCAAAGAAAAAGGCTGAACATATTATAAGAATAACACCCTTATACAAAGGGTTTAGAGTTTTCCACTTTTTAACCATATTTGTTGTCCTTTCAATTTCTCTTAATAAAATTATACCATACTTTTATCTAACCTGCCAGTGGCAAATGTATAGTTGTAAATGGGGATAAATATGCGAATTTACAGTTAATTCATAGAATTACCCTTAAAAACTACAAAATAAACTACCTGTCGTAATCTTTATTAAGAAACTGTATTTGTTTTGAATACAAATTATGATATAATATAACACAAAGCATAATCAAACAACAAACTGCATATAACCAGTTTTTACTTGATTTTATAAAATGGTTATATGGGTTATTACAAACAAATATTTTTTGAGGAGATACTTTTATGTACAAGAATTATTTATTTGATTTATATGGAACACTGGTTGATATAAACACAAACGAACGGAAAACCTACCTTTGGACTAAAATGGCAGAGTTATACAACTTTGAGGGTGCAAATTATAAACCAATGGAGCTGAAAAAAGCATATTTTAAACAAGTTGAGGAAGAAAAAAAGCTGGTACAAGCTGAAAATCCTACTTTTACTAATATTGATATTCGCATAGAAAAGGTTTTTGCTGATTTGTTAAGAAACAAAGGTATAGAACCACCTGTTATGTTTGGAGAATATACTGCTAAAGCCTTTAGAATAATTTCCACAAAATATATTAAGCTGTATGACGGTGTTGAAGACCTGTTAGACTCTTTAAGAAAAGCAGGCAAAAAAGTATATCTGCTTACAAATGCACAGCGTTGGTTTACTGCTCCGGAAATAAAAATGCTTGGTTTAGAAGACAAATTTGACGGTATAGTTATTTCCTCTGACGAATACACCTGCAAACCTGACAAAGCCTTTTATAATATTATTTTACAGCGTTACAACCTTGACCCTAAAGAAACTATTATGATAGGCAATGACTGCAAAACAGATATTTTAGGCTCTTACAATGCAGGACTAGACTCTTTATACATACACACCAATATATCACCTGAGGTATCAATACCATTAAAAAGTAAATTTGATATTAATGGCTTTGACGCTGATAAGATTAAAAAATTGATTATAAAATAAATATCTGCCAATAATAATTTATGGTTTGTGTAGCTTTAATGCTGGCTTATACAATCTTAGCTTAACCAATTAAATTTATTTGGCGGTTAGATTAAGATTAGCATAGTTTTAGAAATTTGCTATGAAAGGAATGTGATTTTATTGAAAAATGAAAAAGCTACTATGATAATTATTGCAGTTATAGTAGTAGTTCTGTTTGTAGGCGGTACCTGTACATTGTATGCGTTAAGTGATGGCACCTTTGATATATCAAAAATATCAAGTACATTTAAACCAACAGAAATGGCAACTCAACCACCAACTCAAGCTCCTACAGAACCACCAACAATTCCTAATCCTGAACTTAAAGCAGACATTTCTAATCAACAGTTAGAGATTACCGCAAACCAAACATCACAAATAACAGCATCTTTAGAAAATGTAAATCCTAAAGATTTTAACATACGCTATATATCCTCTGACGAAAATATTGCTTCTATAGACTCAAAGGGCTTGGTAACCCCTATGAGCCAAGGGGAATGTCAAGTAGGTGTATATGTAGAGGGTTATGACTCTACCATAAAGAATTTTACAATAACTGTTACAGATGAAAGAATGGACGACATTCAGGTGCTTAATAAGTACCTATTCCGCCTTAGCACTATTGAAGAATATTCCTATGCAGTTAATAAAAAAGGCAATGCAAAACTTGTCGGCTGTAAAATAGACGATTTTAACAATGACGGTAGCTATGAATTATTTATAGTATACAAATTGGCTGGAGATTTTCAAAAGGTGCAAGTTGTAACCGTTAGCAGTGGTAACGCTGTTGTTAGAAAAACACCTAACACCTACAGCAAAATAGTTGGCTCTGGCTACAGTAGCTATACGGAAAAAATATACACAGACAGTAATGGTGATATAAACATTATTGTGGAATACACAAAAGACGGTACAGAATACAAAGAAACCAATACAGCAGTGTACTCCACTATAAATGGACTAATAAAAACAGCTGAATATTACAGTAAAGAGCCATTAAATCTAAATAAACTTATGGAAAAGTCTGTATATAAGCTGGAGGGCAAAAAGACCACAAGAGATAAGTTTACAGAAGCATATACAGCTTTAATGACTGGTAAAACATTACACGACGATTACATCTCTATACAATCCACTTTAACAGAGGGTAATTATACAAAAGCTGAACTGCCTGCAAATATAAACTCTGCATATTATAACCGCCTTAAATGGACAAGCAATAAACCAGAGGTTGCAAAAGTTAGCGACACTGGTGTTATTACAGGTGGAAGCCAAACAGGCGTATGTTCAATTCAGGGTGTTTTACCTGACAGCAACATTATAATGTGCAAAATGACTATAACCGTAAATGATGTTACCGATGTGTTTACAAGCTATATAAACGATATTAAAGGCGAAAACATAATAGGCGAAGCTGGTAACAAAATGAAACTTTACGGATATTGCATAATGGATTTAGACGGTGACACCACCACAGACCTATTACTGTATTACACAGGTGGAAATGGTTGTCAGTTGAATTTGGTTAACTTTGTTGGAGCAAAACCAACCACAAAGATTGTTAAAAGCATAACCACAGAAAATGGCGTTGGCTGTATGCTGGAACTATATAACGACAGTATGAATAACTCTGTTGTTTTAGGTGTTCAGAAGTTTACAACTGTGCAAAAGGGTTCAACAACAACATTCCATTACGAAACATATTCTAACGGAGAATTTAATCCCTCTACAAGTGAATATACCTATAAAAAAGCGACCTCCTCTAAGGAAAAGGATAAATATTTAGTAGGTGGCGAAAGCGTAACAAAAGAAAACTTTAACGCTATGCTTGTAAGGTATAAAAAATTAAATAAGTGGACTTTGGTTAAATAATTATCATAAAATAATTAACCACAGAAAAGCCCCTTGAGATACATTAAATTTGTATCCCAAGGGGCTTTGTGTTGTCATAAAACTATTATAAAGATTTATTATGAGTTTTATGCTATTTCTTTTTACCTTTTCCTGTGGAAATTACAATTATAAGAACTACAAAAGCAATTAACGCACCGCCAATCATAGCTGTAACTATGCCCAGTTTACCGTTTTCCTCCAGCTTTACCAGTACATTGTTAATATTATCTGACAGATTACTTGTGCTTTGCTCTGTTGCTATTTCCTGCGGTTCTGTTGCTGGTTCTGTAGTTGGCTCTGTTGGTCTTGTTGTACCGGCATATAGCAAACCGTCACCCAACTTAAAAACAAGCTGACCTGCATACATAGAACCGTCCTCCATTACAACAGGAATATCTACAGGCAACATACCATATGGATTTTTATAACCAAAGGCTACCTCTATTCCTGCAATTATATTAGGACCATATGTATAAGTAGCAGGCAAAGAACCGTCTGTGTCGCTGTAGTCCATACCGTTACAGCCATATGCAACAAGCAATGCAGAAGCATCTGTATAATTAGCTGTATCATAAGGCTTACCAACACTGATTATTGCACATTTTATGTTGTTTTCTTTTGTGTAGTTAATAATCTGTTTTGTTACAGAGGTTGTAGTACTTGTTGGAGATAGCTCTGAAATATCGTTAACCTCTGACAGTGCTATAACATAATCAGCCTGTGATATTGCACCAATTATTTCCTCGGGGGTGCTACCTCCACCATAGTAATGTACTTCATATTCTACATTTGGTATAGCATTTTTAGAAATCAGCTTACTCATTGCATATTCACAGGCAGGTGTTTCGTTAGAATAAGCGGCAACCAAAACAACCTTTTGATTTTCTGTAGGTTTGAAAGGTAATACATCATTATCATTCTTCAAAACAGTTATAGCCTTTGTTGCTATATCGTCCTCTATTTCGTGATGCTCTGCACTGCCTACAACAGCCTGTGCGTTATCTATGTTTGGTGCAGAGTAATCAAGAATACCACGCTTTTCCTTTAGGGTTAAAATTCTTTTTACTGCTGAATCTATAGTTTTCTCGCTAATAACACCATTTACTACAGCAGACTTAATATTACCTATAAGTGAGGCAAGCTCTACACCACTGCTTTCATTTACAATAGAAACAGGCATAAGCAATTCGTCTACACCAGCATTAATTGCAAGAATACAAGCCTGTGCCATTCCAAAATTAGCAGATATAGCCTCCATATTCATAGCATCTGTAGTAACCACGCCATTGTAGCCCATTTTATTTCTTAGCAAATCTGTAACAAAGGTTTTAGAAAGAGTTGCAGGCAAGGCTATATCCTCTTGGGTTAGCTCTGATTTTACAGTATTAGTTTCTATTTGTGGGAACTGAATATGAGCTGTCATAATCATATCCACACCATTTTTAACAGCATTTTCAAAGGGGATAAGCTCACAGCTTTTTAGCTGTTCCATAGTTTTATTTACAACAGGCAGGCTTGTATGTGAGTCTGTAGAAGTATCACCGTGACCAGGAAAGTGCTTTGCTGCTGCAATTACATTTTCACCTTGAATACCGTTAATCATCTGCACACCAAGGTTGCTTACAATTTGTGGGTTAGATGAAAAAGAGCGTATTCCTATAACAGGATTTTCGGGATTGCTGTTTACATCAATAGCTGGTGCATAATCTACATTTATTCCCAAGGCAGACAGCTCGGCACCAATAATACTACCTGCTTTTTTTGCGTCTGCACCACTATTAACTGCACCTAATGCCATATTACCAGATAAAGATGTGCCTGTTTTTAGTCGCACCACTTCGCCACCCTCTTGGTCTGTGCCAATAAACAAGGGAATTCCCTTTTTAGACTTCTTAGCAGAGTTTTGCAAGGCTGTAGTTAGGGTTACAATTTGCTGTTCATTTTGCAGATTTTCTTCAAAAAGAATAACTCCACCTACTGAATTTTTTGATATAATCTCGCCAATTTCCTCCTCTAGTATGGTTAAGCCCTCGCCATTCCAGTTGCGAATGTCAACAGTTATCATTTGCCCTATTTTTTCCTCTGTGGACATTTTACTGATTATTTCATCTACAGTAGCAGTTGCATTGGCAACAGGCATATTGGCAATTATGCACATTACAGAAATAACCATAGCCACAGCTATTTTTATATATTTTTTCATATTTTATCACCCTTTCCTTATAAACTTTACTTTAACCGCAAAAAGGGTTGTCCGACAAAAGTCGAACAACCCAACTGTGCAAGATTATTTTTTATCTTTTGCCGTTTCGTCTGTTGTTATTTCTTGGACGAGATGGCTGTGGGTTATTTTCTGGTACTAGACCCTCAACCTCAATTAAAGCCTCTCTTCTTGACAAGTTCAATCTGCCCTTGTCATCTATTTCAAGAACCTTAACGATAATAATATCGCCAACATTAACTACATCTTCAACCTTATCCACACGCTTAACATCTAGCTGAGAAACGTGGCACAAGCCCTCTTTACCTGGGGCAATCTCAACAAATGCACCAAAGTCCATTAATCTTGTAACCTTACCCTTATAAATAGCACCTGGCTCTGGGTCTTTTGCAATAGTTTCAACTATTGTTAAAGCACGTCTACAGTTATCAATATCAATACCGCTGATAAATACGTTACCCTCTTCGCTGATGTCGATTTTAACCTCACACTCAGCCTGAATTTCCTTGATAACCTTACCACTTTTACCGATAACCTCGCTGATTTTATCAACAGGAACAGCAGTTGTAAGCATTTTAGGTGCATACTTAGAAAGCTCTTCTCTTGGCTGTGGAATAGCCTTTAGCATAACCTCGTCAAGAATGTAATTTCTTGCCTTGTGTGTTTTAGCAAGAGCCTCTTTTACCATTTCTGGTGTTAAGCCAGAAATTTTAAGATCCATCTGAATAGCTGTAATACCGTCGTGTGTACCAGCTACCTTAAAGTCCATATCTCCAAAGAAGTCCTCAAGACCCTGAATATCAACCATTGTCATCCAACGGTCACCCTCTGTAATAAGACCACAAGAAATACCAGCAACAGGCTCTTTAATAGGTACACCTGCGTCCATAAGTGCAAGTGTAGAACCACAAATTGAACCCTGTGAAGTAGAACCGTTTGATGAAACTACCTCTGATACAAGTCTTAATGCATATGGGAATTCTTCTACTGGTGGAATTACAGGAACTAAAGCTCTTTCAGCCAAAGCACCGTGACCAATTTCTCTTCTACCAGGGCCTCTGCTTGGTCTTGTTTCACCTACTGAATAAGATGGGAAATTGTAGTGGTGCATATATCTTTTTGTTTCTTCATCATCAATACCGTCTAGAATCTGCTGGTCGCTTACAGGGCCAAGTGTACAAATTGTAAGAACCTGTGTCTGACCTCTTGTAAATAAACCAGAACCGTGAACTCTTGGTAATAGGCTAACTTCAGAAGCAAGAGGACGAATATCGTCCATACCTCTACCGTCAACTCTCTTTTGCTCGTCTAGCAACCAACGGCGTACAACAGTTTTTTGTGACTTGTACATACACTCATCAATCTTAGCTTCCTGCTCTGGGTAAAGCTCGTCAAATTTATCGTGTACAGCTTCATAAATAGGAACAAGTCTTGCATCTCTTACTGTTTTATCGTCAGTATCAAGAGCAACCTTCAAATCCTCCTCAACAAAGTTGAAGATGCTTTCAAACATATCGTGGTCAGGTTCGTTGCTTGGGTAAGAGAATTTCTCTTTACCAATTTCGCTTTGAATACCCTTAATAAACTCAATAATCTGCTGGTTAGCATTGTGACCAGCCATAATACCCTCGTACATATCCTCGTCAGATACTCTGTCTGCACCAGCTTCAATCATAGCTATTCTGCTGTCTGTTGAAGCAACTGTTACAGCCATTCTTGACTTTGCACGTTCTTCCTGTGTTGGGTTAATAACAAATTTACCGTCAACCAAACCAACTGAACAGCCTGAAATAGGGCCATTCCAAGGAATATCTGAAATAGAAAGTGCAATAGAAGTACCAACCATTGCAGTAATTTCTGGTGAGCAGTCTGGGTCTACAGACATAACTGTACAAACAACAGAAACGTCATTTCTCATATCTTTTGGGAATAGAGGACGAATTGGTCTGTCTATAACTCTTGATACAAGTACAGCCTTGTCAGATGGTCTGCCCTCTCTTTTTAGGTAAGAGCCAGGAATTTTACCAACTGCATACATTTTTTCCTCAAAATCAACAGAAAGAGGGAAGAAATCAATGCCCTCTCTTGGCTTTGCTGCACCTGTTACAGCAACATTAACAACTGTTTCGCCATATCTTACAAGACAAGAGCCATTAGCAAGCTGAGCAATTTTACCTGTTTCTACAACAAGTGGTCTGCCTGCAAACTCTGTTTCAAAAACTCTAAAATTTTCAAACATAATTTTCTCTCCTATAAATTATATATTTCACAGGATTATACCGCTTAGCAATAAAACCACATTTCATAAAAATAGTAATTATAAAATGTCGTTTCACTGCTAAATCAAGTAGAAATCCTGTAATCTTACTGTAAATATAATCACCTAAAGGGTATAACTGTATTCTTGCATACAGTGGTAATAAGCCCCTTTGGTATATCAAAAATATTTAACACTTTAAATTAAACTAGCACAAGGGCAGACTGCCGGTATTTAGCTGTCTGCCCCACATTAAGCAATTATTTACGGATACCTAATCTTGCGATGATTGAACGGTATCTCTCGATGTCAACCTTTGTTAGGTAGTTTAGAAGATTTCTTCTCTGACCTACCATCTTTAGTAGACCTCTTCTTGAGTGATGGTCCTTCTTATGAGTCTTTAGATGCTCAGTTAAATCGTTAATTCTTTTTGTTAGAAGTGCGATTTGAACTTCTGGAGAACCTGTATCGCCCTCGTGAGTAGCATACTCCTTAATGATTGCGTCCTTTTCTGACTTTAGCATTATATTCACCTCTTTTAAATTTTATATGCCCATTGTATTCGGTCAATCACAGTAGAAGGAAGGTGAAATCCCATAGGGGCTTACTCCTAAAACCGTGGTTGGGGCATCTTCAACATTATAGCATACAGCACAAATATTGTCAATTATTTTTCAGCTGATATTCACACATATGGTGGAAAACACGAAAAAATTTAATAAGCTAAGTGTATAAATTACTCGCCCTTTTCCACATCATATTTTCCCTCAAAGTAAATTTCATACCATACAAGGAAAATATAAATTGTCCAAACCTTACGGCTGTTGTCCTCTTTACCGCTGAAATGCTCATCCAAAAATTCTATTAGCATATCTGAATTAAAGAACTTTTTAGCTGTTTCAGAGTTAAACATATCCTTTACAACATTGTAGTAACGCTGGTCTCTTAACCATACTCTGGTAGGTACAGGGAAGCCCAGCTTTTTCTTTTCTGCTGTTTCTGGTGGCAAATGTCTTAATGCAGCCTTACGCATAGCATATTTTGTATTATGCTTGTTTACTCTTAGGCGTGTTGGAATTTTAGATGCAACCTTAAACACCTCTTTATCAAGGAATGGCACACGCAATTCCAAAGAGTTAGCCATACTCATTCTGTCTGCTTTTAGAAGAATATCGCCAACCATCCACATATTAATATCTAAGTACTGCATTTTAGTTACATCGTCATAGTCCTTAACTCTATCATAGAAAGGCTTACACAAATCCTGTGGACGAGTTGCAATAGATGAGTCCTTTAATATTCTCTTTTTCTCATCAAGGTCATACATAAAGGCGTTACCTATAAATCTGTCCTCTGTAGGGTGAGTTGCTCTTATTAAATAGTCACGACCCTTTATGTCAGGCAATTTTTTCATCAGCTTACAAATACCTTTTCTTAATCCATAAGGCACTATCTTCTGATATGTTTTAAATACTCTTGGGTCATTATAAACTGTATATCCACCAAATAGCTCGTCTGCACCCTCGCCAGAAAGAACAACCTTAACGTGTTCGCTGGCAATTTTAGATACAAAATAAAGTGCTATACAAGATGGGTCTGCCAACGGCTGGTCCATATGGTACTGTACCTTTTTAATACTGCCCCAAAATTCCTCTGACTTAATTAGCTTATAGTGGTGGTCTACACCAATTTTATTAGACAAACGCTGTGCCCAGCTAATTTCGTTATATTTTTCACCAAAATCAAAACCAACAGTAAAGGTTTTTTGGTCTGCAAAATATGTTGAAACATAGCTTGAGTCGACACCACTGGAAAGGAAACAGCCTACCTCAACATCACTGATTTTATGTGTATTTACAGAGTTTTCAAAAACCTTCTCAATCTCGTCAACAGCCTGTTCCTCTGTCATATTTTCATCTGGATTAAATCTTGCTTCCCAATAGCGAGTAGTAGTAACCTTGCCATCTTTGTACCAAAGATAATGTCCTGGTAGCAGGCAATACACGCCCTCAAAAAATGTTTCTGGTGGTACTGCATACTGGAATGACAGGTATCTGTCAAGGGTTCTATAATTAAATTTTTTCTCAAAACCAGGGAACTCAAGAATACTTTTAATTTCAGAGCCATACACCAAGCTGTTGCCAACCTGTGCATAGTGCATTGGCTTAATACCAAAAAAATCTCTTGCTATAAACAAGGAATCGTCTTTAATATTATAAATAGCAAAACCAAACATACCTCTTAGCTTATCCAACAGCTTCTCTTGCCACTGTTCAAAGCCGTGTATAAGAACCTCTGAATCTGACTCTGTAGAAAAGGTATGACCAAGCTCTAACAATTCCTTACGCAAGTCCTGATAGTTATATATTTCACCATTAAAAGTAAGCACCATAGATTTGTCTTCATTAAAAATAGGCTGATGACCTGCATCAAGGTCGATTATACTTAATCTTCTAAAGCCCATAGTAATCTTATTTTCTGGATGCATATAAACGCCCATATCATCAGGGCCACGGTGAGTAATAACTTTCGTCATTCTCTCTATTGTGTCATCTCTATTAATAATTTCGCCTGTAAAGCCACAAATACCACACATAATAGATTTACTCCTTTATTTAATAGTTTTCTATAGATAATAAACTGAATTTTCTTAATTATAAAATATCTAAAAACATAAATATCTAAATATACAAATTTTCAAATATAATACAAATTGCCCATAGTAATCTATTATAAATTTTAACACAATTTTTACTGTGTTTCAAGTAACCCATAGCAAATCCTTTTAGCAAATTTACATTATTATGTGTGGATATTTTTAGTTGTTTTTTACATTATTCTAACCATAAACCGTTATTTCTATAATGTTGACTATACACAGCTATACAGACAAATGCACCAAATGTGCAATTCCTGGGGTGCTTTCTCCCTGTTGGTTTGAGGTTGGGGACATTAATGCACCAGTGGCAATTACAAGTATATTTTTAAGCTCTTTTTGACACATTTTTTCTAAAACAAAGCTACACAGCACACTACCACAACAACCACAGCCACTTCCCCCTGCGTGAACATCTTGCTTTTCAATATCGTATATCATTTTGCCACAGTCATTGTGCTGGTTTCCTATATCTATTCCCTCTTTTTCTAAAAGCTGTAACAGTAAATCAGAGCCTACTACTCCTAAATCTCCTGTTAAAATCAAGTCATAATCACTTGGTTTTGTGTTGGTATCTGTTAAAAAGCATTTTATTGTGTCACAAGCAGCAGGTGCCATAGCTGCACCCATATTGTTAATATCGGTTATTCCCATATCAACAATTTTTCCTATTGTGCAGTGCTTTACCTTTATTCCGTTACCACTGGCAGAAACCACAATAGCACCACTGCCTGTAACAGTCCACTGTGCGTAAGGTGTGCGTTGACCACCATACTCCAACGGAAAACGGAATTGTCTTTCTGCCGAACAAAAATGAGATGATGTAACTGCAAGAGCGTTACTTGCAAACTCTCCATTTACCATTAAACTTGCCATAATCAGGCTTTGCACCATAGTAGAGCAAGCACCATACTGCCCCATAAAAGGCAGATTAAAGCCTCTTATACTATAGCTTGTGCTTATACACTGGTTAAGCAAATCTCCACCAAAGGATATATCAATATTTTCACCTTTTATAGCCGATTTTTCAAGAGCTGTTTTTATAGCTGTGGTCTGTAACTTACTTTCAGCCTGTTCCCAAGTGTCGCAACCCATTTTGGTATCATACTCTATATTATGAAAATAATTTTTCAATGGGCCTTCACTTTCCTTTTTTCCCACAACAGACCCAAATCCTGTTATAATTGGTGGCTGTTCCAGCTTTATAGTAAATTGTCCTACTCTTTTCATAATAACTATCTCCTTGTACAACATAAATAGCTACACCCTAACAACATATACACCCAAGAGTGCAGTATTGCCTTTATTTTACCTGTTAACCAACAGTTTATACCAATATAAAAGTTTGAATATATTAACTTTTTAACATAAAACCCTTTATACATTATTTTTAACCATAAAACCAGCAAAAATCATTTGCTATTTATACATACTGCTGTTATAATGGTAGTTAGAATAGCCTATGCTACGGAGGAGATATAAAATGAAAATAGATTTTGAAAAAGTGTACTTTGATGACCAAAGAAATTTTTTGTTATTCAAATCTGTACCTGAAAAATATTACTTGCTTAGAATGATGGACTTTACTGGTGGTAAGCGTTATGGCAATGCTTTAGCATTAACCCAAGACATACCAGAGCAGTGTTGCGTAATTTGTGAATATCTTATAACTAAAGATGAATTTGATATGTGGGAAACTGATGTTGAGGAGCTTAGAATTCTTGCTGACACATTAGGCTTTGGCTGTCCAGCAGACAGAGTTCTTAAAATGTATTATCAAATTTCCCCTAAATCTGCTCCTGTTCAGCTAAACCCAGTTTTAGGCCCTGTTACAGGTTCTGAACCAAACTTAGTTGAAAGTATGAAGCAAGACCTTAAAGAAGTGGACGACGCTATGGGTGAAAGCTTTAAGGATTTCTTAAATGGTAAAAATGATAAGGAGATTTATTTTATCCATTCTAATCATCTTAACAGAATATTCCCAGCCATTGACTTTGAAGGTAAAATGTTCTTTGTAGAGGGCAAAGCAGAAGCTGACAAACTTCTTGAAGCTACAAAAATGTTTGGCAATAAGTGCTATCAAGTAGACTCTGACACTGCAATGTCTATTATTAAGAACTGTAAAAAATATGGTATTTTTAAGATTGTATACTGCCAAGCAGATGGTCAAGCTAAAGTCTTTGACAGAGATTTACTACTAGACAAGCCTACTGAGGACAAGTGGGAAACATATAACTCTGCTGTTTACAACGGAATTATTAGATCTATAGAATGTGGTGGTATTCAAAACCCACAGGTACAGGCTAATCAGCTTACATTAATTAGTCAGCTAAGCCACCAGATTTTCAAATCTACATTTTTAGTACCACTTGGAGATACTGAAAAACAAGAGAACACTGTTATTTTGTCAAGAAATGCAGAAGCATTATATAACGAAAATAACTTTGTATTCTATGGTGCAGAAGATTATACATATAAACCACTTAATGCAAATATGTTTACAGCAGGCACATTACTTAACAGAACTGACCAAAGCAGAGCTGTACCACTATGTACAGATATGGAGGAGTTTAGAACTGTATTTGGAGAAAATATTACTCCTATTGCTGTTACATTGGAAGAAGCATATTCTGTACTTAATGACGAATGTAAGGTTATTATCTTCAACCCAGGCACACTAGGCTTTGTGTTTGCTCAGCCTGCAATGGAACAGCTAAGAGAATTCAGCAAAAAGCCTGTTACAGTGTTCCGTCCAGAGCCTGAAAAAACAGAGGAACCAGAGGAAAAACCTACAACAGTTTCTATGCCTGCTATTCCACAGCCAAGCTCTACTATGGATATTATGCATATGGTTGCTAATCAAATTAACAAAGATGAAGCATCTAAAAAAGAGCAAATGATAACATCTTTCGCTAAAAATGATGACGACAACACAGCTGATGATAACACATCTGCTACTGAAGCAACAGAAGCAGATGCTGAAACAGAAGCATTAACAGAGGAGTTAGTAGAAACAACTGAGGAAACCACACCTAACACAGCTGAAAATACTGACGATACAGCTAATAACGATAACGAATCAAAGGAAGAAACCACAAAGAAAAAAACAGGCTTCTTTAGCAGATTTAGAAAGAAATAAGAATTTTGTTTGTAAATAATTCAGGAAACATAAAATATGCTATTAGACTGCGTATAAAGTCTAATAGCATATTTTGCGTTATCTTACAAAAAATCACCCTATTATTTTAACCACAAAATTCTGTACTTTTGCTACCTGGTGTTATTTTAAGATACACTGCAAACATATTGTTCTAAAAAGGAGCTACAAAAGCAAGAAAAACTACAGCACAACGATATGATAGTTTGAATATACTAAAAACCGTGTGTTTATTTTTAGTAATATATCTTAATTACTTACAGATTATGCGTAATTTTCTATTGTCTTGTTGACAAGGTAAAAAAGCGTTCCCTTAAAAAACAACAAAATTAAACAAGTTTAGCAAAGCCCCACTGAAATTCACTGGAAATTTCAGTGGGGCTTTATTTAATTATTTATAACAGGAAATTTAAGCATAACCTTAAACAAGTCTCCGTCAATAGATAATTCCAAACTACCCTTTTGCAATTCTGTAAGACTTTTTGCAATAGATAATCCTAAACCATTGCCAGAAGTACTGCGAGAATCATCTCCCCTTACAAAGCGTTCCATAAGTTCATCTGCTGTTATATTAAGAGGTGATGCTGAAATATTCTTAAGGGTTATTATCGCTTGTTGATTCGCCTCTTCCAAAGAAAGATAAACACGAGTATTTTCCTGAGCGTATTTACAGATATTATTTATAAGATTGTCAAATACTCGCCATAATCTTCTGCCATCTGCCATAATCATTACAGAAGTTGAAGGCTGACTTGCCACTAATTCTAATTTTTTTCTTTTTAATTGCTCTTGATACTCACCTGTTGCCTGTGTTAGGAAAATATTGGCTTCGCATGGTGATAACTCTACATCAATATTACCGGTAGATGCCTTTGAGGCTTCTATTAAATCATCAATTAACTTTTTTAATCTTTCTGACTGTCTAAAAAGCACCTTAGAATAATTAATAACTTTTGGATTTTCACAAGGCTCATTGGTTATTAAATCTGTGTAATTTATTATTGATGTTAGAGGTGTTTTTATATCGTGCGATACATTAGTTATCAGTTGAGTTTTCATTCGCTCGCTTTTTGTTCGTTGCTCTACTGCGTAGTTTATTCCTTTTGCTATACTATTAAGGTTTTCTCCGTGCATTTTAAACTCGCCAAACATTTTGGTGGTGTCAATATGATATGTAATATCTCCCTTAGCAAGTGCTTCGCCATACTTTTGTAGTCTTTTAAAAAGTATGGCACAATACAACACAGTTACACCAATAATTATACTTTCTAAAAACCATACTATAACTAAATTGATAAGATTGTACCACACACAATTTATTATAATAAAATTTACAACGCTTATAATCAGCAAAATAACTGACGTTTTCCACACAAAAGGAATATTACCACATAATTTTAGAAACAGCTTTATAAAGCACATTACCTTTTTGCCTGTAAATTTCAACATTTTAACAAACAACATTACCATACGGTAAATTACTGTATTCTTCCACCAGCTTCCCAGCTTTATTCTTACAGCCAAGCTCATTAGCCAACCAAGAATAATTGATAGCACTGCACATAAGCCCATTATTAATGTTCCTATAACCAATGGTATAATGCTATCACTGCCAACAGAATAAGAAATTTGGTGAAAAAACATATTAATTGAATAGCAGATAAAAAATAAAAGAATACTAACAATAACTGTAAGCAAATCAAAAGGAACCTTTGTACCCCACCCTGCTGTAGCTTTATTGCAACCTGACCTATATCCTGCCGAGTACATAAGAAAAATAAAGCATATTATTGCAATAACAAGAGCTATTGCACCAAGAGCATATACACTATACAGCATTGAATATGCAAGATTAATCACATTATAAGCAAGGGTGTAACCGTCGTTTACAGCTGTATCAATAGTATAATTAATAACAACATTAACACCTGTATAAGATGTGCTACCAAGAATACCTCTAATTAATCCCTTATCCTTAATAGTTTTGTTAAATGTAAAATCCAGCCCTGTATCCTCTAATATTTCACGGTTATTTTTCCATTGAAACAGCACGCTATTAGTATCGCTGTCTGTTACATAAACACTGGTAATGCTATTGCTTAAATGTGGGGTACCTTCATTCCTGTGTAATTCCATACAAGACAATAAATTTTGATAATCTCTTTGACAAATAGTGTTAAATTGTTGCTTCATAAAATCTTGTTTTGTTATTGTGTACATATTAAAATAGCACATTGCTACAGCACCTATAATGCAAGCAACTAATATTACAGTAGCTGTAATTGCTAAAATAAATGCCACAACTTTTGCAACAATATTATGTTTTAAGGTATTGTCTTTTGTCAGTTTCATATTAATCCCCCTTTTCCATTTTATAGCCTTGTCCAAAAACAACCTTTACATATCTTGGTTCTGTTGGGTTAAATTCTAGTTTTTCACGCAAATGACGAATATGAACAGCAACAGTGTTTTCACTTCCTAGAGGTGTTTCTTTCCACACTTGACGATAAATCTCCTTTGGTGAAAAAACCTTATTAGGATTTAACATTAGTAATTTTAATATTTCATATTCTTTTGGTGTAAGGGACACTCTTTCTCCGTCAAGGGTAACTAATTTATTTCTATCATTAAGCTCTATTCCCCCTATAATCAAGCTGTCAGAGGCTACTTGTCCACCACCTAACATTACATATCTTCTAATCTGAGAACCTACCCTTGCTACAACCTCGGCAGGGTTAAAAGGTTTGGTTATGTAGTCATCTGCACCAACATTAAGCCCCAAAATTTTATCGCTATCCTCGCTTTTGGCTGTAAGCAGTATTACAGGTATATTACTTACTTCTCTAAGCTTTACCATTGCAGATATTCCGTCTAGCTTTGGCATCATAATATCCATAAGCACAATATGAATATCCACTTGCTTTATAACATCAAGTGCTTCATATCCATTATAAGCCTTATATATTTTGTAGTTAGGGTTAGATAAGTAAATTTCAAGTGCATTAACAATATCTTGCTCGTCATCACAAATAAGAATACTATACATATGCTCCCTCCTCCTTTACTACTATTATACATAAACTATTTTTAAGATTAAAGTGATAGAGGGATTAAGATTTAATTAAGATTGTGAAGCAAAAAAAGCAGACAACAGCTTTCGTTTGCTGTTATCTGCTTTAGTATTAATTTTAGATTATAATTATATTTTTATAAATAAAATTACTTTTCTATCAGGCTAACTCCTGACATTTCTGCTGGCTGTGGCATACCCATAATCTCTAGCATTGTTGGAGCTATGTCTGCCAATGTACCACCCTGTTCCTTTAGCTTGCAGTCGTAACCAACTACGCAAAGTGGTACAGGGTTTGTTGTGTGGGCTGTAAATGGCTCGCCGTCTGTGTCTACCATTTTGTCAGCGTTACCGTGGTCTGCTGTAATAATAGCAACACCGTTCATTTCCTTAACAGCATCTACTACCTTGCCTACGCACTGGTCAACTGTTTCAACTGCCTTTACAGCAGCATCAAATACACCTGTGTGACCAACCATATCGCAGTTTGCAAAGTTAAGAATAATTACATCATAAGCACCGCTCTTTATTCTTTCTACAACCTTTTCGCAAACCTCTGGAGCACTCATTTCAGGTTGCAGGTCATATGTTGCAACCTTTGGTGAAGCAACTAAAACTCTGTCCTCGCCTGCATATGGCTCTTCTACGCCACCGTTGAAGAAGAATGTTACATGGGCATACTTCTCTGTTTCTGCGATTCTTAGCTGTGTTTTGCCCTGTGCTGATAGGTACTGACCTAGTGTATTGTCAAGTGACTGTGGCTTAAATGCGATTTCTACATTTGGCATTGTAGCATCATACTCTGTCATACAGATAAACTTAACAGGAATCATACCGTTTCTTCTCTCGAAGCCTGCAAAGTTAGGGTCTACAAATGTTCTTGTAATTTCTCTTGCTCTGTCTGGACGGAAGTTGATAAATACAACTGCATCGTCAGCCTTAATTGGCTCTGCACCGTCAATAACTGTTGGAATAACAAACTCGTCTGTTACACCGTCTGCATAAGAATTTTCCATAGCCTTTACGCCACAGCAAGCCTTGTTACCCTCGCCATAAACCATAGCGGAATAAGCTTTTTCTACTCTGTCCCAGTTGTTGTCACGGTCCATAGCGTAGTATCTGCCCTCGATAGTAGCAATTTTACCTACGCCGATTTCCTCCATTTTGGCTACACAGTCAGCAACAAAGTCTTTACCACTTGATGGTGGAACATCTCTACCGTCCATAAACGCGTGGAAGTAAACCTTTTCTACATTCTGTGCCTTAGCCATAGCAAGAAGTGCATACAAATGACCATTAAAGCTGTGAACACCACCGTTTGAAAGCAAGCCCATAATGTGAAGTGCTGTACCCTTTTCTTTAACGCTGTTCATAGCATCAAGAAGAACAGTGTTTTTCTCAAACTCGCCGTCTTCAATAGCCTTTGTAATTCTTGTTAAATCCTGATAAACAATTCTGCCGGCACCCATATTTGTGTGGCCAACCTCACTGTTGCCCATTTGTCCGTCTGGTAATCCAACTGACATACCAGATGCACCAATATTTGTATATGGGTTTTCTGCAAAAATTTTATCTAAATTAGCTGTATTTGCAACAGCCTCGGCGTTACCCTCTGCTGGGGCAATACCATAGCCGTCCATAATTACTAAAACTGTTGGCTTTTTCATTTATTTATCTCCTTAAACCTGAGCTTTAATATAATCCATAGTAAATGCAGGGATTAGCTTTAGACCCTCGGCAGCAAGAATATCTGTTGCCTTGTCTGCTCTTTGAATTACACAAAGAACAGTGTCAACAATAGCACCCTTCTTTCTTAGCTCTTTAACGCCGTCTATAATAGCACCGCCTGTTGTAACAACGTCCTCAATAATTAGAACGTGCTTACCCTCAACGTCAGCACCCTCGGCAATTTTACAAGTACCATATTCCTTAGCCTTTTTTCTAACAAAAGCAGCCTGCATACCTGTGTTAAGAGAAATTGCAGTAACTACAGGAATACCACCCATTTCAAGACCAGCGATAACATCTGTACCCTCTGGAATCATACCTGACATAATCTTAGCAATTTCAGCTAGAACCTCTGGGTTAGCTTCAAATAGATATTTGTCGAAATACTCGTTTGAAATTTGACCTGATCTTAGTAAGAACTCGCCTGTAATATGTGAAAGCTCGTATATTTTCTTAGCAACCTGTTCCTTTGTCATTTTAATCACCTCGTTACAAATTACTTGCTTGCAGCCTTAACAATAGCAGCAAACTTTTCTGCTACTAGTGAAGCACCACCAATTAGACCACCGTCTACATCTTCCTTGCTTAGTAGCTCGTCTGCATTAGCGTCGTTCATAGAACCACCATACTGAATTGTCATAGCGTCAGCAGCTTCCTTATCATATACATCTGCAATAACGCCACGAATAGCAGCACAAACCTCGTTAGCCTGGTCAGCAGTAGCAGTTTTACCTGTGCCGATAGCCCAAACTGGCTCGTAAGCGATGATGATTTTGCTTAGCTCTTCCTTAGAAACGCCACCTAAAGCAATTTTTGTCTGCATAGCAACAAGCTCGTTTGTAACGCCCTGCTCTCTGTCCTCTAGCATTTCGCCAACACATAGGATAACTGTTAGACCCTCGTTAAGAGCAGCTCTTACTCTCTTATTTACTGTTACATCTGTTTCACCAAAATACTGTCTTCTCTCGCTATGACCGATAATAACATACTCAAGACCCATAGCAGCAAGCATTTTTGCAGAAATTTCACCTGTGAAAGCACCGCTTTCTGCCCAGTGACAGTTCTCTGCACCAATTTTAATATTTGTACCCTTTGTAGCCTCTAGAGCTGTGCATAGGTCAACATAAGGAACACAAGCGATAACCTCGCAATCAGCGTCTTTTACAAGAGGAGCAATCTCTGTTAGTAGAGCCTTAGCCTCGTCTGGTGTTTTATTCATTTTCCAGTTACCTGCGATAACTGCTTTTCTTAACTGCTTGTTCATTTTAACTCTTCCTTTCAATAGTCATTATGACTATGTAAATTAATAAAATTTATATAAATAATATAGTTAGCAAATTATATCAAAAAAGCGGAGAATTACTACTCCGCTTTCTGATTACAATTTAGGTAAATTATTTCTTGTCTGCAATAGCAGCAATACCAGGTAGAACCTTACCCTCTAGATACTCTAGAGAAGCACCACCACCTGTTGAAATGTGGCTCATTTTATCTGCGAAACCAAGCTGAATAACAGCAGCGGCTGAGTCACCACCACCGATAATTGTTGTAGCGTCTGTTTCTGCAAGAGCCTGAGCAACTGCCATTGTACCAGCAGCAAGAGTTGGGTTCTCGAATACACCCATAGGGCCATTCCATACAACTGTTTTAGCAGACTTAACAGCCTCTGCAAATAGAGCCTGAGTCTTTGTACCAATATCAACGCCCTCTCTGTCATCAGGAATAGCGATAGAATCTACAATCTGAACCTCTACAGGAGCATCTATTGGATTAGGGAAATCTTTGATAGTTACTGTATCAACAGGAAGAAGTAGCTTTTTGCCTAGCTTTTCAGCCTTCTCCATCATCTCTTTACAGTAGTCGATTTTGCTGTCATCAACCAAAGACATACCAACATTGTAGCCCTTAGCCTTAATAAATGTATAAGCCATACCGCCACCGATAATTAGTGTGTCGCACTTTTCGATAAGGTTAGAAATAACATTTAGCTTATCTGCAACCTTTGCACCACCCAGAATAGCAACAAATGGTCTTTCAGGCTGTTCTACAGCATTACCTAGGTAGTTAATTTCCTTCTGCATTAGGTAACCAACAGCTGTTTCTTTAATGTGGTCTGTTACACCTGCTGTTGAGCAGTGTGCTCTATGAGCTGAACCAAAAGCGTCCATTACAAATACCTCTGCAAGAGAAGCAAGCTCGCTACTGAATGGCTCTAGGTTCTTTGTTTCTTCCTTACGGAAACGAGTGTTCTGTAGAAGAACAACATCGCCGTCGTTCATAGCCTCTACAGCCTTTTTAGCGTTTTCGCCAACAACCTCGTCATCGTTTGCAAAAACAACCTCTTTGCCTAGAAGCTCGCCTAATCTAACTGCAACAGGTGCTAAAGAGAACTTCTCTTCTGGACCATTCTTTGGCTTACCAAGGTGAGAGCAAAGAATAACCTTACCACCGTCATTAACTAATTTCTGAATTGTAGGTAGAGCAGCTGTAATTCTGTTGTCGTTTGTAATAACGCCGTCCTTTAGAGGAACATTAAAATCGCAACGAACTAAAACCTTTTTACCTTTTACATTAATGTCATCAACTGTAACTTTGTCTAAAAAACCCATTTCAAAAACTTCCTTTCAGGTTTATTTATAAGTTTTTCAACCTATCGGTTTGAAAGCAACTTAATACATAATATATTTTATAATAAAATTCCTTATTTTTCAATACTTACAATATTTATTTGGCTTATTTTCTTAAAATACTAAAGCAAAAGTCTTTCACCAGTTGTATTTTGTAAGATTACCATTACACAAAAGCTGTGGGTAATTCCACTGTCTTAATGTTTCATAAACTGCAACAGCTACAGAGTTAGACAAATTAAGGCTTCTTGCTTCATCTATCATAGGAATACGCACTGTTGTTTCCGGATTTTTATACAGCAAATCTTCAGGCAAGCCAGCAGTTTCTCTGCCAAAAAGAAGATACGCTCCATCTGGATATTTAATATCTGAATGTACATACTTTGCCTTTGTTGAAAAATAATAATAAGGACCATTAGTTTTTTCAAAAAAATCTTCTATATTGTCATATACAGTAATATCAAGCATATCCCAGTAGTCAAGCCCTGCCCTTTTAACAGATTTTTCGCTTATACTAAAGCCCAAGGGTCTTACCAAATGAAGTCTGGCACCTGTTGCAGCACAGGTACGTGCAATGTTACCTGTGTTTTGAGGAATCTCTGGTTGCACCAGTACTATATTTAATTCTGCCATAATATATCTTTTCCTTTCTTTTACAAAAGTATTCACAAAGCATAAATCGTAACAACCTACACAAAATATAAAAAAGGACGTGAAGGCTATTATTAACGATAATCAAACTATTTTAATAGAAAACATATTGTATCTTTTTACCCTATATAGGAGGTGTAAAACAATGAGTAAAAATGTAATGAATGTTGCAAAGGGTGTAGCTGTGGCTGTGGCTACAGGTGTAGCTGTGGGATATGTAAGCAACAAGGTAATGCAGAAAAACCCAAAAACCATAAAGCGTAAAGCCAATGATGCTATTAGTGCAATGGGACAGATAGTAAACGATATTTCTTACCTGTTAAAATAGAAAACACCCTATAACTTTGCAAAAATGCAGATAGGCACAAAGCCTGTCTGCATTTTATTTTATAACTATTCTATTGGTATGTCAAATTGTAAAATAAAGCAGAAATTTTATCTAATAGTTCCTCCGCCAACAACATATTCACCGTCATAAAAAACTACAGCCTGACCTTTTGTTATTGCCCTTTGTTTATCATCAAATTCTACTAAAACTCTGTTTTCGTCAAGAGGATGAACAGTAGCAGGAGCTTCTTTTTGGCTGTATCGTGCCTTTGCTGTTACTCGAATACTTGCTGTTGGCTTGTCTATGGCTATCCAGTTAAGGTCATCTGCTGTAAGGGTGTTTGTAAACAAATCTATATTTTCTCCTAGGGTTACAATATTATTTTCAGGATTTTTATCCAGTACAAATATAGGGTGTTTATAGCTTATTCCTAAGCCCTTTCTTTGACCAATAGTATAATGAATAATGCCTTTATGCTTGCCTAAAACTGTTCCGTCCTTATATATAAAATCTCCTGTAGGAGTTTTTATTCCCATAGTATTCTCCAAAAAGCCTGCATAGTCACCGTCTTTAATAAAGCAAATATCTTGGCTGTCTGGCTTTCTGGCATTTACAAGGTTATACTGTTCTGCTAAAAGACGAGATTCCTCTTTTGTCATACCACCTATTGGAAATAGGGTGTGTTTTAGCATATCTTGAGTAAGCACATACAGCACATAGGTTTGGTCTTTTGTATGGTCAACAGCTTTTTTCAGCAAAACTCTGCCATTGCTGTCAACCTCTCTTTGAACATAATGACCTGTGGCTATATAATCATAGTCCAGCATTTTTGCACGTTCCAACATTTTTTGGAATTTAATATATCTGTTACAATCAATACAAGGGTTTGGAGTTTCTCCTATTTGGTAGCTTTTTGCAAATTTGTTTATAACCATCTCTTTAAAATGCTCACCAAAGTTAAATACATAGTGATTAATACCCAGCTTGTGACAAACTGCTTTTGCGTCCTGTACATCATCAATAGAGCAACAAGTGCGAGATTTTTCCTCAAGCCCAATATCCTCGTTTGTAAACAAACGCAAGGTAGCACCGTCTACATTATAACCCTGTTGCTGTAAAACCAATGCAGAAACAGAGCTGTCTACTCCACCACTCATTCCTACTAAAACCCTTTTATCCATACCTTTACCTCTTTTAATTTATTTTGCCCATATATTATGCCCTGCAACAGCAACATATATAGCATATGGGAATACACGGAGTATTCCCATATTGTAAAAATATTAGTCTTTCATTGTTGTAACAAGCACAGCCTTTTGTGCGTGTAGTCTGTTTTCTGCCTCGTCGAAAATCTCGTTAGCGTGTGCTTCAAGTACATCTGCTGTAATTTCTTCGCCACGGTGTGCAGGTAGGCAATGTAGTACCATACAATCCTTATTTGTAACGCTCATAAGGTCGCTGTCTACACAGAAGCCTGCAAATGCTTCTGCTCTTAGCTTAGCCTCTTCCTCCTGACCCATAGACGCCCATACATCTGTATAAACTACATCTGCATTTTGGGCAGCTTCCTTTGGATTATGGTACATAGCAAATTTGTCGCCATATTCCTTAGCAAAGTCAAGAATTTCCTGTGGTGGCTCGTAACCCTTTGGACAAGCAATAGTAACGCTCATACCAGTTTTTAGACCACCAACAATTAGAGAGTTAGCCATATTATTACCGTCACCAACAAAGCAAAGCTTTAAGCCCTCTAAAGCACCCTTATATTCACGAATTGTCATAAGGTCAGCCATAACCTGACAAGGGTGACAGAAATCTGTTAATCCATTGATTATTGGAATAGAGCCATACTCAGCCAAAGCCTCAACCTCTGCCTGTTCAAAGGTTCTTATCATAATACCGTCTAAAAATCTTGAAAGAACTCTTGCAGTATCCTCTACAGGCTCGCCACGACCAATTTGTAGGTCATTAGATGACAAGAATAGTGGGTGACCACCAAGCTGGTGCATACCAACCTCAAAAGATACACGAGTACGAGTTGATGCTTTTTCAAAAATCATACCCAATGTTTTACCAGCAAGGTGCTTATGCTCTATGCCGTGCTTTTGCTCATATTTTAGCTGGTCAGCAAGATTAAGCATTTCTATAATCTCTTTACCGCTATAATCAAGCAATTTCAAAAAATGTTTCATTGTTAATTCTCCTTATATTTAAGTTTAATTTATTATTTCATAATTAATTCCGTTAGCAGTACAATAATCAATAACCACAGGATTATTTGGTGTATACACTGTGGTTATTGGAAGCACTGTAAAATCCTGTGCAACTGTTGTTATTGTAGAAGGTAGATACAACTCTTTTAGATTTTTGCAGTTATTGGCAATATTATTTAACTCTACTACACCCTCATTAATAGTTAGCTTTTCTAAATTAGAGCAAGTAGAAAATGCTTTTACGCCAACCTGAGTAACAGTGCTTGGTAGTGTTACCTGTTTTAAGCCAGTACTCATAAATGCACCTACACCAACTGTTTTTAGAGATTTAGGTAAGGTTACTGACTTTAGATTAACACAGCCCTTAAAGGCAATATCTCCAATTTCCTGCACCGTGTCTGGTATAACTACAGACTTTACAGTTGTATCTGCTACAAACACACTAGGCTCGATTTTGGTTAAAGTACCGTTTTCCGCTTTTGGTATAACAATAGTTTCTGCTGGTTTATTATCAACCTTGTTATGTTTGCTTAAAGATACTTTACCAGTGGAGTCTGTTGTATATACAAACTCTTGCTTAACCTTTTGTTGACTAGATGTTGAGGTTGTTGCTGAGGAACCATTTGAATTTGAGTTAGAACTAGAATTAGCACTATTACTATCTTCTCCACAGCCACTTACTACAGCTGTTATTAAACAGCTTACTACTATAGTAATCAACAGCTTAGCAAACCTATTTTTCATTTTGCTTTCTCCTTTTTTGAAAAAAGACTTCCTAATATATAACAATTATAAACAAGAGTTAAAAATCTCTAGACCCTTATCTATTTCTTCCTTACTAATATTAAGCGGTGGCAAAAAACGAACAAGGTTTTTAGCTGTAAGAACAAGCAAACCATTTTCCAAGCATTTAGCCACTACCTCTTTAGCATTGTCCTTTTCCAATACAACGCCAATCATCATTCCCATTCCACGCACCTGTGAAACGCCATTCATTTCAGACAGCTTATTTCTTATATACTCGCCCTTTTCAACAACCTGTGCTAAAAAGTCTTTATCAGCAACTCTTTTAATAACCTCTAAA
This sequence comes from Acutalibacteraceae bacterium, assembly GCA_036549705.1. Lineage (GTDB taxonomy): Bacteria > Bacillota > Clostridia > Oscillospirales > Acutalibacteraceae > CAG-964. The sequence continues at coordinate 27,889 of JAXKHT010000079.1, forward strand.
GCACCTGCACAAGCAATAGGGTTACCACCATAGGTAGTACCGTGTGTACCTGCTGACATAACCTGTGCAAGTTCCTCTGTACACATACAAGCACCCATTGGCAAACCACCGCCAAGACCCTTGGCTGATGATATAATATCTGGCTGTATGCCAAATTGCTGGTAGCAATAGAATGTGCCTGTTCTGCCTGCACCTGTTTGAACCTCGTCTATAATTAACAAAATGTCCTTTTCTTTACAGAAAGTTGCAAGTTCTTGTACAAACGCCTTTTCCAAAGGGTTTACACCGCCCTCGCCCTGTACAAGCTCTATCATAACAGCACAGGTTTTATCTGTAACATTTTCCTTTATACTATCCATACTGTTTGCAACAGCAAATGAAAATCCCTCTGTAAATGGGAAGAAGTAATTGTGGAAAACATCTTGTCCTGTTGCTGAAAGTGTTGTTATTGTTCTTCCATGGAAAGAATTTTGCAGTGTTACAATATCTGTTCTTTCTTTACCGTATTTATCAAAGCTATATTTTCTTGCAATTTTAATAGCACACTCGTTAGCCTCTGCACCACTGTTAGCAAAAAACACCTTGCTAAAGCCTGTAATATTACATAGCTGTTTTGCAAGCTCTGTTTGCAATGGACTGTAATACAGGTTTGAAATATGCTGTAATGTACCAGCCTGCTGTGCAACAGCCTTTGACCAGCCATCATCAGAATAGCCCAAGCAATTTACACCAATACCACTGGTAAAATCTATATACTCTTTACCGTCTACATCCCACACCTTAGAGCCTTTGCCCTTAACCAGTGCAGTATTAAAGCGACCGTAAGTACTCATTATATATTGGCTGTCATCAGCCTTAATTTGATTAAGTGTCATATTCTATACACTTCCTTTTTTGACATATTAACATAAGTCTTATTTATGATTGTATGAGTAAACGAAAATATCATCTCTTTTTTCAAAGCCAAGGCTACTCCAAAAGCCTCGACCACCCATATTGTCGCAATATGTAAAAATATGAGTCTTTTTTATTCCATCCTCTGCAAGTTTTTCCAAAGCCCTTTCAGCCATAGCCCTTGCAATGCCCTTGCGTCTGTATTCAGGCAACACCGCCATATGGTGAATAAAGCCTCGTCTACCGTCGTGACCAGCCAGTACAGTGCCAACTATTTTGCCATTAACAACTGCAATCTGACTCATACCCCTATTTCTGTTAAGGTATCTAGCTATTTCTTCCCTTTGGTCTGCTTCTGACAAAGCCCTTTTGGTAGTAATTTGCCACATTGCAAATATTTCATCATAGTCATCAATAACCATTTCTTTTATCTGTACCGACATAACGCACCTCACAATGTAAAATAATTTATAAATCTAAATTAATTATTCAGCCAAAAGCTTTTCTGTTATTTTTACAGCAGATGTAACCATTAATGGGCAAAACTCTGTAAACAGATTATTTTTAACAGCATACTCCTTGCCCTCTGCTGTTGCTAAATCGCAACCCAATAATTCTTTACATATATATGAACCATTTTCATTACGAAATTGCTCAAGAAATTTTACTGCTATTTCATTTGCTTTATATCTACTGGCTTCATCGTTATCTTCACATTGACCAAACTTCAAACCCAGTGCCATTAACGCCCCTGTGCAAGCACCACAAACCTCACCCTTGCACATTCCTCCGCCAAAGCAACCACCAAGTTTAAGTGCCTGTTTTTCTGTTAATCCCAGTTCTTCTGCAAACACAGCAAAAACTGCCTGTGAACAATGATATTTTTGTTCAAATAATTTATTAGCTTTTTCTATATGTGTCATTTTATCTCCTAACCAGCTTCATACATGCTACAAATATTAATAAATAAAGTAAAAACAAGTATTTTTAGTAACCCCTGTGCAAAGCAGTTAGGTTAATTTGGTACAGTGTTTTTTAATAAAACATAGTACCAATACCCTCGTCAGAGAACATTTCAATAAGGATTGAATGTTCAATTCTTCCGTCTATAATATGGGCTCTTTTTACACCCTGACGAACAGCTTCTACACAGCAGTCTATTTTAGGAATCATACCGCCACTTATAATGCCCTCTTTTTTAAGCATAGGCACTTCGCTTACATTTACAACAGGAATAAGGGTATTTTCATCGTCCTTATCTCTTAGCAAGCCACGAATATCTGTCATAAGAATTAGCTTGCTTGCACCCAGCTTAGCGGCAATTTGTGCTGCGGCAATGTCTGCATTAATGTTGTAAACATTACCGTCATAGCCACCTGCAACTGTTGAAATTATAGGAACATATCCATTTGCAATAGCGTCATTAATAACAGTAACATTAACCTCTCTTATTTCACCAACATAGCCTAAATCATCAGCTGTAGCAAGTTTGTCTGCCATAAGCATTTTACCGTCTAGACCACACAAGCCAATAGCCTGTCCGCTATGCTCGCTTAGGCACTGTACAAGGCTTTTGTTAACCTTGCCTGCAAGTACCATTTGAACTATGTCAATAGTTTCTTGGTCGGTAACACGCATACCGTTTATAAACTTACTTTCTTTGCCAACCTTGTTAAGCATTTGGCTTATCTCTGGGCCACCACCGTGTACAAGTACAACATTTACACCAACAAGTCGCATAAGAACAATGTCGCTCATAACAGCACTTTTAAGCTCTGGGCTAATCATAGCGTTACCGCCGTATTTTACTACAATGGTCTGCCCTGAATATTTTTGTATGTATGGCAATGCCTGTACCAGTACGTGGGCTCTGTCTTCATTTGAAACTATCATTTTAATATATTCCTCTCAATTATACTCTTCAACAATTAAAACGCAGGTGGGATAATCTCTAGACCTGTTTTTTCATCTAAACCGCAAACTATATTCATATTCTGTACAGCCTGTCCTGCTGCACCCTTAACCATATTATCAATAGCAGAAACTGCTACAAGGGTATTTGTTCTTGTATCTATATGTAGTGAAATATCACCAAAGTTAGAATACTTAATATTATGAATATCTGCAACCATACCCTTTGGTAGAAGTCTTACGAAATATTCATCTGCATAAAATTCCTCGTATACCTTTCTAATTTGCTCCTCTGTAACACCCTCTTTTAGTGGAGCGTATACAGTAGAGATAATACCTCTGTTTACAGGCAACAAGTGTGGAACAAATGTTATTTTAACAGGCTTTTCAGCTAGATGTGAAAGTGTCTGCTCTATTTCTGGTGTATGACGGTGGGTAGCAACCTTATAAGGGTGGAAGCCCTCGTTTAGGTCTGTAAAATGTGTACCCTGTGAAAGACCTCTGCCAGCACCTGTTGCACCACTTTTACAGTCGGCAATAATTCCTTTTGTTTCTACTAAACCCTTTGCAACAGCAGGACCAATAGCAAGTGGTACACCTGTTGTATAACAGCCTGGGTTTGCAATAGTCTTTTTACCTTTTATGTTATCTCTGAAAAATTCTGGTAAAGCGTATACAGAATTTTTATGAAGCTCTTTATCTGTATATTCGCCACCGTACCATTCCTTGTAATCCTCTTCGTTTTCAAGTCTAAAATCTGCACCAAGGTCAATAAAAATCTTGTCCTTATCAAAACAGGTTTTAGCTAATTCCTGTGAAAGACCGTGTGGCAATGCTGCAAAAATAACATCGCATTTATCTACAACTGTGTCTGCCTTTTCGCAAACCATATCATTTAATTTATAATAAGCAGGGTAAACCTCGCTTAAAGCCTTACCCTCAAAGCTAACAGAGCTTATTGCTGTTACCTCTGCCTGTGGGTGACCCATAAGCAAGCGTACAAGCTCGGCACCTGCATAGCCAGTGGCACCAATAATACCAACCTTAATCATCTTTTTCATCTCTCTTTCTTTTAGCCTTAAAAAAGGCTAAAACTTTAGTTTTCCTTAATCTTTCGGAGAAATTTTCCCCTACTGCTATATAAATCAATTTTTCAACCTAAAATCTCTCTAACTTCTTTAACTGCGTTTAGTACATTTGCAGGGCCACCGTAAGGGCTTCTTTCTTTTACACATTTCTCTAGTGAAATAGCCTCAAAAACGCCCTCGTCAAATACATCGCAAACAGCCTTGTATTCCTCTATTGGCAATGTTTCAAGTGTTAGACCCTTTTCTATGCAAATAGCAACCAATGAACCTGTAGCCTTGTAGGCATCTCTAAATGGCATACCCTTTTTAACAAGATAATCTGCACAATCAGTAGCATTTATAAAACCGCCTGCCGCTGCATTACGCATATTCTGTGAGATAACTGTCATAGTGTCTAGCATTGGAGTAAAGGCTGTAATACACATTTTAACTGTATCAACTGCATCAAAAATAGCCTCTTTATCTTCCTGCATATCCTTATTATAAGCAAGGGCAATACCCTTCATAGCTGTTAGCAATGACTGTAAATCGCCAAATACTCTACCTGACTTACCTCTTACAAGCTCGGCAATATCAGGATTTTTCTTCTGTGGCATAATAGATGAGCCTGTTGAGAAAGCATCGTCAAGCTCGATAAACTTAAATTCCCAAGAACACCACATAATAATTTCTTCTGAAAATCTTGACAAATGCACCATAATTATTGAAAGTGCAGAAGCAAGCTCCATACAGAAATCTCGGTCAGAAACACCGTCAAGACTGTTTCTTGTAGGGCGGTCAAAGCCTAAAAGCTGTGTTGTAATATTTCTGTCTATAGCATAAGTAGTACAAGCCAAGGCACCGCTACCCAATGGGTTTACATTCATTCTCTTTTGAGTATCCTCTAGTCTTGAAAGGTCACGCAAAAGCATTTCTGCGTAAGCCATAAGGTGATGACCAAAGGTTATTGGCTGTGCTCTTTGCAAATGTGTATAGCCTGGCATAACTGTTTCGGCATACATTTCTGCCTTATTGCAGATAACCTCTATTAAGCCTTTTACAAGCGATTTTAATTCATCTATTTGATTACGCAAATATAGTCTTATGTCAAGTGCAACCTGGTCGTTACGGCTTCTTGCAGTGTGTAATCTTTTACCTGCGTCGCCAAGTCTTTTGGTAAGCTCACCCTCGATAAATGTATGAATGTCCTCTGCCTCCATATCTATCTCTAAGGCACCGTTTTCTATATCTGCAAGAATTTCTTTAAGACCCTTGCAAATAATTTCAGACTGCTCTTTTGCGATTATACCGCACTCTCCAAGCATAGTTGCGTGTGCAATACTGCCTGTAATATCCTCTTTATACATTCTGCTGTCGAATGATATAGATGAGTTAAAATCGTTTGTTGTTTTGCTTATTTCTTTTTGAAATCTGCCTGTCCACAGCTTCATTTTTTTCACCTCATAAATTAGTATATGGGACGAGCGACAAAATTCACCCGTCCCTTTACATTTTTAGTAATATAAGTGGCTTTTAATTACTTAATTAAGCCTTTCTTTGCTCTTACTTCTATTGGCAAGCCAAATAGGTTTATAAAGCCCTCTGAATCGTTTTGGTTATAAACCTCGTCCTCGTCAAATGTAGCAAACTCCTCGTCATATAGTGAGTATGGAGATGTTACACCAGCGTCGATAATGTTACCCTTGTATAGCTTAAACTTAACATCGCCTGTTACAGTTTCCTGTGTGCTGTCAACAAATGCTGACAAAGCCTCTCTTAGTGGTGTGTACCACTGACCATAGTATACAAGCTCTGCAAAACGGTTAGCAATAACCTCTTTATAGTGCTGAGTATCTCTGTCTAGACAGATTTCTTCCAGCTTAGCGTGTGCAGCGTAAAGAATAGTACCACCTGGTGTTTCGTATACACCTCTTGCTTTCATACCAACAAGACGGTTTTCTACCATATCTGTAATACCAATACCATTTTCGCCACCTAGCTTATTCAGCTTTTTAACAATAGACACACCGTCCATTTTCTCGCCGTCAACAGCAACTGGAATACCCTTTTCAAAAGAAATAGTAACATAAGTTGGCTTATCTGGAGCCTGCTCAGGTGATACGCCAAGCTCTAGGAAGCCCTCTTTATTATACATTGGCTCGTTAGCTGGATCTTCAAGGTCAAGACCCTCGTGTGATAGGTGCCATAGGTTTTTATCTTTAGAATAGTTTGTTTCTCTGTTAATTTTTAGAGGAATGTTCTTAGCCTCTGCATAAGCAATTTCGTCTTCTCTTGACTTAAATTCCCATGTTCTCCATGGTGCAATAATAGCCAACTCAGGAGCATAAGCCTTAATAGCAAGCTCAAAACGAACCTGGTCGTTACCCTTACCAGTACAACCGTGGCAAATAGCGTCTGCACCCTCTGCCTTAGCAATTTCTACAATTCTTTTTGCAATAACAGGTCTTGCAAAAGAAGTACCAAGCAGATATTTACCCTCGTAAACTGCACCAGCCTTAATTGTTGGGAATACATACTCCTCAACAAATTCCTTATTCAAATCTTCTATGTATAGCTTTGAAGCACCTGTAGCAATAGCCTTTTCCTCAAGACCTTCAAGCTCTGTACCCTGGCCAACGTCACCGGAAACAGCGATAACTTCGCAGTTATTGTAATTTTCTTTTAACCATGGAATGATAATAGATGTATCTAGACCACCGGAGTAAGCAAGTACAACCTTTTTAATATCTTCCTTCTTCTTCTTTGCCATAACAAATGACCTCCTGTATATATAAATTAGTGTTAACTACTTATAGTTTCTTGTCACAAACTATATTATACTCACCTTATACTAAAAATCAAGGGTTTTTTGTATATTTATTCAATACCCTGTTTTTTTGTATCATTAACTAAAATTATCGCATTTTACAACAATTCAATTAATCAACTTATCCATATTTTTAACTAGTTTTTCAATATCAACTTATAAAACCTTTAATCACAAATATACAATATTCATTTATCAATGTATAAATATTCATATATGCGAAAATTATTGTATATTAATCCTGTTAATGCTATAATTATTTTAAACAGTGCATATAATATGTCGCACATAGATTTAAGTATTACAATAAAAGGAGCAATTTATAATGAGCTTTAAAGAAATTAAACCAGCAGAGATTGTAGAAAATCCATTTAAGCTAATTGGTACAGATTGGATGCTGGTAACAGCAGAAGATGACAATAAAACAAATATGATGACAGCCAGCTGGGGTGGTTTAGGCATAATGTGGAACAAGCCTGTAGCCTACACCTTTATTAGACCACAGCGTTACACCTTTGGTATGCTTGAAAAGGGAGATTTATTTTCTTTATGTATTCTTGACAACAGCTACAGAGATGTTCTTAAACTGTGTGGCACAAAAAGTGGCAGAGATATTGACAAGGTTGCAGAAACAGGCTTAACAGTAAACCACATAAACGGTGTACCATATTTTGAAGAGTCTAAACTTGTACTTGTTTGCAGAAAAATGTACAGCCAAATGCTTAACGAAGAAAGCGTTATAGATACCTCTGTACTAGGCAACTACAATGGTGACGACTGGCATAAGATGTACATTAATGAAATCGTTAATGTTTTAGTTAAGGAATAATTATGAGTAAAACCGTATTAATAACAGGTGCTTCCCGTGGTATTGGAGCAGACATTGCCAAAGCCTTTGGCAAAAATGGGTATAACGTAGCTATAAATTATAACAACAGCTATGAAAAAGCCAAACACCTTGAGCAAGAGATAATCTTAGCAGGTGGCAAAGCCAAAAGTTTTAAGGCAGATGTTTCTGACTACTTACAAGTGCAGGAAATGGTAAAGGAAATTAATACTTTTTTTGGATTTATAGATACTCTTGTAAACAACGCTGGCATAGCACAGCAAATTTTATTTACAGACATAACACCAGATTGTTGGTCAAAAATGATTAACACAAATCTAACCAGTGTATACAACTGCTGTAGCTGTGTACTGCCAAAAATGATAAGCAACCACACAGGCTGTATTGTAAATATAGCCTCTATGTGGGGTGAAACAGGTGGTAGCTGTGAGGTGCATTATTCAGCTTCTAAAGCAGGAATAATTGGCTTAACCAAGGCACTGGCAAAAGAGGTTGGCCCCAGTAACATAAGGGTAAATTGTGTGTCCCCAGGGGTTATTATGACAGATATGATGTCATCTTTCCCACAAGAAACCCTAAACCAGCTTACAGATGAAACACCCCTTTGCAAACTTGGCACAGGTGCAGATGTAGCCAACGCTGTTTTATTTTTAGCTGATGATAAAGCCAGTTTTATAACAGGGCAAATTTTAAGCGTTAATGGCGGGATATTGATTTAACAAAACTAAAGGTCAAAGCGTGATTGCTACGCTTTGACCTTTTTGCATACTCAATAATATATACTACAATATCAATATCCTTTATTTTTCAAATCAGCTACTAACTGAATATAAAACTCTCTTACATCAAAATCATCTATATTTTCTCGGTTCAAATCTATAACATCACCGTGGGATACACCACGCTTGCCTTTTACCGTAATATAGTTATAGCTACTGCCCCACCTAAATGATGGCTCTGCCACCAATCCGTCATTATCCCCGCTAAAGCGATTAACCAGTGGATATGAAAAATTAAGGGGGAATTTTCCGTTTGTGGCGTTATTTAATTTAGAACCAACACTTTGGTAGTATACTAAGTCCGAATCCAGAACATTTTTATTAAACTCTGCACAACAGCTTTCTGTTAAATCACGCACTGCCGACATAAAATCCGGCTTAATATCTCCCAACAGCTTTGCAGAATTATTATATGTATCAGCCAAAGACTTCTGCATATTTTCCGGAATTTTTTCCAGCAAATAATCTACAAATAAGCAACCTCTGTGCGGAGTGTTAACAGTGGTTAAAGTGGCAACCATAGGGGCAACACCCAGCTTACTTATAGCATAACGACAATCTAAACCACCCTTGGAATGGGCAATAATATTAATTTTTTCACAGCCTGTTGTTTCTATAATTTCTTTAATTCTCTTTGCCAACTGATTTGCACTGTCTGTTATGGAAGAAGCAGACTCGTGATTACCATAAAAAATTTCAGCTCCGTTTATCTCTAATTCTCGTGGTACTCTTCCCCAATAATTCAAAAGTTTGTAATCTCTGAAAAATACACCGTGTACCAACAATATAGGATATTTAGTTTTGCAAATTTGCTGTACCTTGCGTTGGTTATTAAGAATTATTCTGTTGTTTTCAAACTTTACTTCTTTGCCAACTGTCCTAATAATATTATATAAAGCACATACATTAGCAATAGGCAACCAACCCAGCAAAGCACCTATAACCCTTGTTTTTATACCCAACTGAATTGATGTACAATATACTCTTATAATACCATTCCAAAATATTACCCCTTCTACTAAAAATGCAATTACTGCCCCTAACAACCAATTAGGAAAGCTTTTAGGAATAACAACAAACGCCATTGCTATTTGAAAAATCACAGTAAAGAAAGTTGAAATTAAAAATTGAATTAACAGCTCACAGCCATCTGCACATATTCGCAGTCTGGCAGAATATAGCTTTTCTCTTTTTACAAAAGGAAAAATATTCATAGCAATATATATTGCTACAAAACAGGGCAATGTCCATTTATGTTGTGTATAATTAAACAGATACCAAATGTTTGCTAACCCAACAATAACTGCCGAAGAAAGCAATCTTATAACATTTTTCACAAAACCACCTCATTATGTAGTATATAAGTCTGTAATCTACATTACTATACCAGTAATTATATCATTCCACATAAAAAACAACAATCAAATTTTTTTTACAATAATACATATTAAAAGCAAATTATATCCTATGCTGACACAACAGGACATAAGCTATAAAAAATTCACACTTTTGTATTGAAGTTTTAATAAATATGCTATATAATTGTAGCGTATACACAGCTTGTATATTTTCGTAGTATAAAAACAAACGGTGTTATTTACTATTTATTGAATATTATTAATACATAACGTAATTAAGGAGAGAAAATAATGGGTATTATTAAAGCAGCAATAGACAGTATTGGCGGATCTTTAGGTGACCAGTGGTTAGAGGTTATAGAGCCACCTGAATCACTTACAGGCTCGGTTGTGTTTGCACCTGGTCAAAAGGTAAGACAGAATAGTTCTCGTAACAATAACAAAAAAGGTAGCGACAACCTTGTTTCAAACGGTTCTTTAATTCATGTATGGCCTGGTATGATGATGATTATTGTAGATGGCGGTAAGGTAGTTGCTGCGTCTTGCGAAGAAGGATATTTTCAGGTATCAGACTCTGCGGCACCATCTATTTTTACAGGAACATTTAACGAAGCACTAAACGATACCTTTAATAGATTTAAATTTGGCGGTATTACTCCACAATCACAAAGAGTATACTACATAAATATGCAGGAAATCCGTAATATTAAATATGGCACACCTGTTCCTTTTGTGTATTTTGATAGCACCTATCAAACAGAGCTTACTATTAGAGCAAAGGGTGAATACTCCTTTAAGATTGTAGACCCACTAAAATTCTTTGTAGAGGTTGTGCCAAAGGGTGACGCTATTGCTAACAGAGCTATAGACTTCTCTGATATGAAAGACCAGTTTAACAGCGAGCTATTACTAAAGGCTCAAGAAAAGCTGGGACAGCTTTCTATGGAAAATATTCCTTGCAGTCAACTAATGGGTAAAGCCACTGAAATTTCTGCATATATTACAGATGCCCTTGACGAGGAATGGAACGGATTAAGAGGTATAGTTATAGTTAAGGCAACCATACTTCCATCTATGACAGAGGAAACACAAGAGGTAATGCGAACCCGTGCCTTTGGCTCTGCATTAACAGACCAAAGAATACAGGCAGGCTATATGGCTAAAAATGTAGCCGAAGGTATGAGATCTGCCGGAAGTAATCCAGGTGGTTCGGGTGCTGCCTTTATGGGAATGGGTATGGGTATGAATATGGGGGGTAACATTATGCAAGGTTATCAGCAAAATTACCAGCAACAGCCTTACCCACAGCAAGGTTATCCTCAGCAGGGTTACCCACAACAGGGCTATCCTCAGCAGGGGTATCAACAACCACCTCAACCACAGCAAAACGCAAATATGTGGCAATGTAGCTGTGGGGCAACTAACAGTGGCAAATTCTGCAACCAATGTGGTTCTCCTAAGCCTGCACCTGCTCAGCAGTCTGGTTGGGTATGTAGCTGTGGAGCAAACAACACAGGTAAATTCTGTTGCGAATGTGGCTCTCCAATGCCATCTGCAACAAAAGCAAAATGCTCAAGCTGTGGTTTTGAACCTGCACAGGGTCAGGCACCAAAATTCTGCCCTAATTGCGGCAAGCCAATGTAATATACTTTACAATTAAATAAAATTATAAAAAAATCAGCACAAAGTCCCTTATGGTACTCTTTGTGCTGTTACTTTTTCTGTTGTACTTATTTATTAAGATATGACTTTAACAAAACCTCTAGTATTTCGTCACGATCCATTCTGCTTATTATTGCCCTTGCATTTTTATGGGTAGTAATATATGTTGGGTCTTCGGAGATTATATATCCAACTATCTGATTTATAGGGTCATATCCCTTTTCCTTTAACGCATCGTACACAACAGTAAGATTCTTCTTAAATCCCAATTCCTTATCATTCAATGAAAAAACCATTGTCTTTTCCATAATAAATACCTCCGACTATTACATTTCACAACTATTAAACAAGGCTGTAACACCACATAACAACTGCTACTATCAGTATGATACTATATAAATCACAAAAAATCAACAGAAAATTGTCCTTATACTTTCTATAACTCCATTAATTTCCACTGGTCTTTTTATTAAAAGAAATGTTGTAAAACCCTTAAAAATGTGGTAAAATGGAGGAAATTTTGGTAGAGAGGTGTATATGATGAATAATTCATTTAAAAAAACAATGGACGCAAATAAGAACTTGCAAAAATATGTATTTATAATGGGATTTTTGCTTACAAACAGAGATGACCTTAATTTAAGTGATTTTCCATTTTACGGAAACTGGAAAAAAGAAAAGCTAAGCGACAAATATTATGGATATGTACATAACAAGCAAAAGGTTACCTTTGTAGAGAAAAACGGAAAGACCTTTTTCCTTTTTGGACACGCTTACAACCCTTTTACAATGGAAATAGACGAAGCTGTTATTCTTGAAAGAATTGCAGACAGCTATGAAACTGAAAATTATTTAGACAGAATTGACGAAATAACAGGTGTATTTGTTATGGGTGTTATCAATGGTAATTCTGTTGAATTTTTAGTAGACCCATCTGGTATGCAATCAGCGTGTTATGGTTATATAAATAACAACTTCTACATTACATCACATCCACAATTAATTGGAGATTTATGTAACCTTTCTATGTCTGAAATAGCAAAGGAATTAACTGAATACAAGTGGTACTACCGTGTTATGGGACCATACCTACCAGCTGACCTTACACCATTTGAACAGGTTAAAAGAATTGTTCCAAGTATAATGTTCACCTTTAACGGTAAAGACATAACACATCAGCGTTTCTACCCTCTAAAGGATTTGGCAGAATGTAAAAACGACCAAGAGTATAATCAAGTTATTGCCGAGGGTGCAAAAATATTGAAAAATAATATGGATTTGGTTGCAAAAAAGTGGAATAAACCTTATATATCTTTAACAGGTGGTATAGACAGTAATACAACCTTTGCCGCTGCAAATGGCAATTATGACAAGTTTAAGGCATTTAGTTATGTTTCAGCCGAAAAGGAAACAATAGACGCAGATGCAGCCAAGATTATTGCCGACAGATTTAATGTTGAAAGAATATTATACAACATTCCTGAAACAAACGATAATCTTAAAAACTTTGAAGAAATTTCTCAGATTATAGACCACAACAATGGCTATGTAGCAAGAGGAGTACAAAACGAATACAGAAAACGTGTATACCTTATGGAGCATTTAGATTGTGATGTAGAGGTTAAATCTTGGGTTTCTGAAACAATAAGATGTTACTGGTATAAGCACTATGGCAGAAAATCTATGCCAAAACTTTCACCTAAGCTATATAGAAATCTTTACAAGATATTTATCTTAAACCGTCCACTTGCCCACAAGGTTGACAAGATTTTTGCTGAATATATTAAAAAGTTCCAGTACGAAGCAATACCATCTCAGTACCCTCCAGCAGATATACATTATAACGAGGTTACCTGGGGTAGCTGGGGCGGACTGAATATATCTGAAATGAAAATATATACAGACATTACCTTTATTTTTAATAACAGAAAATTTTTAGATTTAATGTTTAAGGTTCCACTAGAAAAGAGAATTTCTGACCAGCACCATTTAGATATGAAGAAAATTCTAAACAAAGAGCTTTACGATATGAACATTCGTGTTATAAATATGAAAGAAACCTCTACCCGTGCATTTTTACTGAATGTTATATTTACAATTAACTCTTTCTTACCATTTTAATATGTAAGCACGACCCCCCTGTCATTTGACAGGGGGGCTCAATAATAGCAAATCACTTAGACCATTCAAATTTGTGGTCTAAGTGATTTTATAAATACATTAGTGATTCAATAAAATATACATAAAGCACAACGCTTTTGTTCACTTTAAAATCGCATAAATATTATCATTTTGCGTTCTCATAACGATTATGTATATTAGAATACATAGAACTATTTATAATTTAAATCCTAAATTTTGATATAAAGCTACCTTTAAATGTTGTAGAGCGTCCGTTTCATTTTCGCCTCTCTTCTTAATTTCTAATCCATTAACATTTGTTGTCGCCCATACACCGTCTCTTTTGTTTTCAATTATAACATCAAATTTCATTCCATTATATTCTAATTGCTTTAAATTCATAATTATAATCTCCTTTATTCACTGAAAAAACAGTACAGCTCATCTACTATTTTTATTTTTCTTAGCTGTTTTTATTGAAGCAATTAACAAAATTCTAATCGTTGAGCAAGTTTTATTGATTTTTTTGTAAGTTACTTCATCTATATATTCTGTTTTATAAAGCATTTCCAACCATTTTCCTGTTTCACTTGCTTCCTTTAAGGCAATTTCAAGCTTTGCAATAAAATCAGCACGGCTATGACCGTATTTACTTTCAGCAATATTGGCACATACACTTGTAGCACTTCAATGATGCATCGCCGCAGTCGATATGATGTTATGC
>JAXKHT010000080.1:0-6857 GCA_036549705.1 Acutalibacteraceae bacterium
GTACAACGGTAAACTCAAACAGCTTGTTTCCTTTGAACTTGACGAGTTTGCTAATATTGGTAAAATACCTGACTTTGAAAAAATACTTGCCGTTGTGCGTAGCTACAACATAAGAGTATGTGTTGTATTACAAGACCTTTCACAGCTAGAAGCTCTTTACAAAGACACTTATAAGGGAATAATTGCAAACTGCTCTATAACAACATTTTTAGGAACTACAGAAGATAGCACCCTTGAAACTTACAGCAAGAAACTAGGTAACATCTCTGTACAAACAGATAGTAGGTCATATAATCGCACAGGTCAAGGTGGTGGTTCTGACACTGAAAGCACAGCTACTAGAGCCTTGCTAAATCCTGATGAGATAAAAGAAGCTATAAAGTCGGAAGAAAACTCCGATGAAGAGTTCTGCATAATTTGGGTAGGATACGAAAGACCCTTCTTTCTAACTAAATTTGATACTTTAAATCACCCTATGATGTGCAAGGTCGGAGGACCCGTTGATACTCCGTATGAGCATAACAATACGAACATCAATGATATTTATGGTGGTATCTATGCAGAGAAAAAGGAACGACATCGCTTACTACTTGAAGAAAAAAGAAAAGAATTAGCAATTGAAAATCAAGAGTTAGCTGAAGCTCAACAAGCTGAATATGAAGCAAAGCAAGCTGAATTAGAAGAACGCTTCAACGCAGAGTTTGAAAATCAAATACAGTTACCTCTCTCTGACCAACAGGAAGAAGAACGAGTAGATGCTGAATTTGAGGAAGAATGCGAAGATACATCATTGTATGAGATGGACTATGAGGACGGAATATCTGATGATGAGTTTGATATTCAGGAAAATGTAAACCCAGCTCTTGAGAGGATATTAAGCCAAGTCGATATGCCAAATTAAAGGAGGTAATTTGTTATGAACAAGGAAGATGAGATAGTAGATTTGTATGACCCTATTAAAAATATATCAAAAATAAGTTCTATCGTTTCTTCTGTGGAGAATATTAAGAGAATGATTAGCTTTTTTAAGCCTACCAGCAAAAGAAACGGTAGTAATGATGATAATTCACCCACTACCAATAGTGCTAATACTGTATCTAATAATGATATATCAGTGAATTATACAGGTTTACACACTGATATTGCTTTTGTATCAACTACAAAAGACGGTATAGAAAGAACATCAATAGAATCCCTAGATGATAACATCTTAAAAAGAAATGTGTTAGAGAGCTTTGATGACGCAGTATTAGACGGTTTTCTTACCTATGAAAATGGTAAGTATTTACTTACTAATAAAGGCAAGGAGCATATCAACTCTCCAGCGTTTATAAAGCAGTTTGAGAAAGACCAAAAATATAATTTAACCAACAGTGAAAACAGAGCTATGTTTGAGTTTAAGGGAGAAGCTCAAGATGTAGATATATTTAGATACACTAACAGCTTTGACCTTAAGCAACTAAACGTGTCCGAAAATGTAATAGCTGTTGATAAGGTTAATTCATATTTTATAAAACTGGAGAAAACAGGATTTGTAAATATAGACAAAAACAGAGTCGTTACTCCAACAGAAAAAACATTAAAATATCTCTCACAGCACCCTACTAAAAATTTCGGTGTAAAGCCTGTTACTGCAAACAATATAAATGAAGTTGTTAATACAGTAGCTTCAATAGCCAAGTCGCCAAATACAGTTGCAGTTATTACCGAGGTAACAAAGGTTGCTTTTCAAAAATTACAACAAAAAATCTCTCAAGAAAATAACACCCATTCAAACAGCCGTCATTAATTGATGGCTGTTTTTTTAATACAAACATTATAAAAAAAGAAAGTAGAGGAAAAATCTATGAAAAACAATGCAAAAACAATCAAAACAATCAAAACAAACAAACTTGCTACATATCGCAAGGCAGTAATTACATCATCGCTAATTGCTATGCTAGTAGCTACATCTACTATTAGTGTTGCTGCAGCACCTGCTGGTGTAGATACTACAGCAATGAATGTTATTACAGAAATTATATTTTGGATAGTTCGTGTTGCAATAGGAGGATGTACTTTTATTCCTGGCATACTTCATATTGCAGAAGGTTCTTCAAATCAAGATGAAAGACTACGAAATAGCGGTATTAGGACTTGTGTAATTGGTGGAGCGTGTATAGGAGGGTTAGAAGTAATAAAGAATATAGCTTTTGCTTAATACTAATAAAGCCAAGGGGTAGAAAAAATCTATTCCTTGGCTTTTACCGGAGGTGAGTATATATTAAAATGAAACGAAAACTTAAAAAGCTATTTTGTGCCTTATTAGTAACTGTTATTATTATTTCACTTAGTTGTATTTCTGTTTCTGCTACTGTTAACGTAAATCCAGTTAATTATCAATTATACAATCCATTTACTACATATTGTGTTTCAGCCCATATATCTGTTAATGATTTGCCTTTATCGAGATGGACAGATTTCACCTTAAAAGGAACAGGGGTTACTATTTATCAATCAAGCCTATATAGCGAAACAATTATGTTAAAAAACAAGTATGAGAGAAATTTATCTCTTGTGTGTACTAATATTAGTAAAATGAGCAATGAAGATGCTTGTTATTGTCTTGAACTTTTGACAACTTATCATACATCAATACAAAGGGTATTAGATAGCAGTGCTGATGTACTTGTAGGTATAAACTCATATACACTTGAAAGAACTGAAGAAAAATGGAAAATTGCTGCTGATAAAGTTCAAAGACAGCGTGACAGCATAGCAAGCATGGACGAACTTTACAACGGATTGCTTAGCTCGTGTAACACTATGTCTGCCACTGTTAGTAGCAGTGGCAGTATGCTTGTAGATGTTATTAATACAATTGGCGATGGCATAAACTTGATGTGGCGTGATTTAGGAACAACAATAACAGGTGCAAGCAGTGCTACAGGAAGTTCTACTATTACTTTTGCTGGTCACGATATAGGAGCATCATTTGATTCTTTTATTAATAGTGCTGTTATAGTAACTAAAGCGTTTGGTTATGGAATAGCTGTAATCTGCTTTGGTATAGGCTTTACAAATGAAGCAGTTGCTTTTGAGCTAGGCACTGAACGAGGGTGGCTTAAAGTATTTGGACAGTTATTGCTTGCGAAAATATGGATAGATGTATCGATAGACATTTGTAGAGGTATTTACAACATAATATTAAGTCTTGCATCGCAAATAATGAGCGTAACACCAGGAGTAACCTTACTGCAACCTGTAACATCTCCTTCAGGTGACGGAGCGATTTCCTCGTTGCTTATTTGGTTTACTGATTTCATAAATTGGTTCGTCCCTGTGCTACCTCTTGCTGCTATATCCATAATTACAGTGGTGTGCTTGTGTAAGATGTATATTAAGCTAATTGTGCGAAACTTTGAAATAACTTGCTTGATGTGTGTATCTCCTTTGTTTTTTGCAACACTAGCAAGCTCTGCAACTTCAAGCTTCTTTAGAAGATTTATATCATCATTTATTTCTGTTATAGCACAGGTGTTGTGGATGGGCATTACTTATTCTTTAACAACAACGATTATTTCAGATATTACAGCACCTGCAACTTCGATAGATATAGTAAATGTTTGGGTGTATATATGGAATTTAGTATTAGTTCCTGTTGTATTATGTGCAGCAACTAATATGATAGATAAACCATCAGCAGAACTAAGAAATCTAATAAGCTAAATCTATGAGGTGAGAAAAATGAGAAAGGTGAAACTAACCAAAGATATAATCAAACGAAATTCCATTATATTTGGTTTAGGAAAAAAACAATTAATCGGAATGGGGTTAACCTGTGTAATAGCAATAGGAATATTAGCCCTTGCATTTTTCTTTAAGTGGAATACTACCCTATCAGGTTATATTATCTTTGCAGAGTTATTTATAGGAGCAAGTATTTTCATCATAAGAATTAACGGTAGGTCGCTATTTCGTATGTTTATTGAAGCGTTCTTCACTATTGAAGATGTTCGTTATTATGTAAAAGGAGGTTTGAACAGTGATGAAAAAGAAAAAACAAAAAAGTAATATATTTAGACTTTTCCAAAGAAGAAAAAATAACAGCAACATAGTTATTACAGACCCTAACCAAAAAGATGAGGATTTACTTGAAAGTCAGAGTAAAAAAATCAAAAGAACAGCACAGCAAACAATCCCTTTTAATGAAATCTATGAAAACGGTGTTATCAGAACAGGCACTACATTTTCCATAGCATTTCGTATGGAAAATGTAGATTATAAGATGATGAAAGAAGAAGATAAAAACAAGTTTTATGAGAATTATCAGAAGTTTCTAAATTCTATGCCGGCAGAAATAAGCTATCAAGAGATAATTGATAATGGAAAGTTTGATAAATATCTTCTTAAACAGGCTTTAATGCCTAGCAAAGCATTAAGAAAAAGCAGTTATATTAAAGACGAGCTTATAGATGACCACATTGATATTCAAAATCGCAAACTCAGTGAATCTGACGAGAACTGCGAAAAGGTAATCTATGGTGCTATATCATACACCACAAAACATAAGTTGGATAACCCAGCTCAAATATTCAAATATGAAAAAGAGATTGCGACACGCTTACTTCAGCTTGGAATAAATATAACACGCTTAACTGCTGTTGAGTATATGAAGCTCATACACAATATTTACAATCCTACCGAGGATTTTTTATTGCCTGATAATCTCTATCAAGCAGATGTAAATCTAAAGGACTATATTGCACCTGTGCATTTTGATTTTAAATCGAAATATAACAGAACAGGTAAATATGTGCAAATGGGAGATACATTTGCAAGGGTTATGTTTGCAAAACGCTTTTCAACTAGCTGTGATGATGAGTTTTTATATGACTTAATGGACAACAATTACAGTATTAAAATATCAAAGCATATTCAGCGTATAGATAAGTCTGAAGCTATGGATATTCTGAAAAAAGAAATAAATCATCTTGAGGGTACTATCGAAAAAAGACGAGAAACAAACAATAAGTTTGGTGGTCAGTTTATCCCTTACTCATTAAGAAGCAGAGAGAAAGAGTTAATGACACTACAAGAAATATTAGGAGAAGCTGATTGTGAGCTGTTTGAGTGTTGTTTCCTTATCTACCTCACAGCAGATAGTGAAGCTAAGCTAGATGAATTATCTTCATACATAAGGTCTAAGGGTAGAAATCATCAGGTTGTTATAGATAACCTTGTAGGACAGCAAGAACGAGGACTAAACTCTATATTACCACTAGCTATTAATGAGCTTGCAAATGAGGAAATAAACGTATGTAAAACCTTTATTACAGAAGCGTTAGCAAACTTTATTCCTTTTTCATTTGTTACTTATTTTGATGTAAATGGTATAGACTACGGTGCTAACACTCAAACAGGCAACCGTTCACTTCTTGACAGAACTCAGGAAATGAATGCTAACGGATACACATTGGGGACATCAGGTTCAGGTAAGTCAATGGCTTTGAAACTTGAAATTCTATCAGCAATGATGAAAAATCCTAATGATGAGTTTATTATTATCGACCCTGATAACGAATACTTAACACTTCTTGGTTATATTGACGGTGAACGAATTATCCTATCGCCATCAAGTAAAACATATCTTAATATCTTCGATACAAACCTTAAGTATTCTACTGATGAGGGTAATGCTTTAGCAATGAAAACAGACTTTATTATGAGCTTTATCGCAAGTGCAAAGGGTATGGATTTAAACATAGATGAAATGTCAATTATAGATAGAGTTGTTAAGCTAGTTTATAAGGATTTTCAAGAGCATAATGGTGACCAGAAGTATATACCTACATTACCTGTGTTTTATGAAACACTAAAGAAACAGCCAGAGCAAACAGCAGCAGACCTTGCACTTAGCATTGAGCTATACACAAGAGGTACATTTGATATGTTTGCACATCATACAAATGTGGAAATTTCAAAGAAATTTCTTATTTTTGACCTATTCAGTATTGGTGAAAATTTCAGAACAGTAGGTTTACAGGTTGTACTTGAAATGATATGGCAGAGAGTTATTGAGAATAAGCGTAAAGGCATACGCACTTGGCTATGGTGTGATGAGTTCTCCGTTATGTTCACAGGCAAAGATAAATCTGCCGGCTTGTTCTTCAAAAAAGTTTATCAGCGTATCCGTAAGCTAGGTGGTGTGGCTACTGCTGCTACTCAGAATATAACAGAGGTGTTGGAGAGCAAGGAAGCAACAGCTATGCTACAAAATGCCGAATTTATTGTTCTGTTGCAACAAAAGTCTAAAGACCTACAAAAGCTGGTTGAGTTGTTTGAACTATCAGAATCACAAACAGCGTATTTAAAAACTGGTAAAGAGGGTACTGGACTTATTATATGTGGTAAGAAGATTATCCCATTCGATAACTTAATACCTAAAGATACTCTTACATACAAACTATGTTCAACAAAGTTTGATGAACAACAAAGAAACATAGCATAAGGATGATTAAACTATGAATGTATTGCTAATATGTGGCAAGGAAATGCAAAAAAATCTTGAGAATATGTGTAGCAGAGCTAGAAATAAGCGTGTTATCGGCACAGTTACTCAAGTAGATGATAATATAGTTGAGCTAGTTAAAACTACATATAGACCTCACTGTATTATATGGGCTCAAGGAATAGACTTTAAGACAGATACATCTGAATTAGACTTAATTCTATCCTTGCAAAATGAATTTCCGTCCACACGAATAATCGTCAATCACGGTAGAAGTGACGAGCTTACAACTGCACTTGTAGAAAATGATATATATGATGTGGTTGCTAGAGTAGTAACAGACATAGAGTTCCTTAGCCTTTTAAAC
>JAXKHT010000081.1:0-17517 GCA_036549705.1 Acutalibacteraceae bacterium
CCTTATATGGATTAATTATATATGTGGTTTTATGAATTATGCTAAACCTAAAGTTTCAATAACTGATGGAGCAACTTCATAAGGGAAAGTTTCACTTTCATCTCTCAAAGTTAAACCATAGTTGTTGCTATCGCCCTTGCTCTGTCCAGTGTTAGCAGAACCAGCTGATGCACTTACATAATCATCATAACCAAGATACCAGTATTTGTTATTGCTATCTTCAACAATAACAGCTAACTGTGCCTTTGCTAATGCTGTCATTTCAAGACGCTTTGCAGTTTCCATTTTAGTAAATACTAATGAAAGTTCAGTAGATACATAGTTGATACCAGCCTGTTCATCTACATTAAGAGTAGAGGTCATAGAACCTGTTTGTTTACGGAACTGGTAAGGTTTAAATGTTGCATCAGATGCCATTTCAATATCAGTAATTATACCTAATTGTGTACCCTCTTCTTCTGAAACTTGCACATCAATAACATCACCATAATTAGCAATAAAAACAGTTTTAATACCACCAAGTGAATTTGTACAATCTAACTGAATTCCAGCCAATGTTTGATTACAATATGCCATATTATTCTTCTATATTTTTTTCAGATTATTATTATTAAAAAATAGGGGTTGGGATTAGCCAACCCCATTATAAATTAGGCAATACCTCCTACAACAAGTTCATCTGCAAATGCAAACTGTACACCAAGGTTGTACTGGATAGCCAAACGGTACTCATCAAAATCTTTTGAATACCACATTTCAAATTTTTCAGCATCATCCATCATATCAACACCAATAAAGAGGTTCTCAAGTCTTGCAGCAACAATTTTCTTTGTACCATTAAGACCATTTACAGCAATAACTTTAGTGTTAGTAGCTGGGAATACAAATTCTTGGTCAGTGTTGTTAGCTGAATAGTGGTAAAGGTTCTTATCAACCATTTCCTGTATGAAAGTACGGAAAGTATCAGCACCTACGAAAATAACAGCCTTATCCAAAACTTTCTCTGGGATTGCCATATAAACATTCTTGATAGCATCATAAGCAGATGCAGCAGTAGTAGCAGTTAAAGCTACACCATTAGCCAACTTCAAAATACCATCAGTTTTGTTAAGGTTTGCATCCTCGCTTGCAGTGTCACCTTGCCAAATAAGTTTCTCGTTAGCAGCCTTTACTTCCTCTACGATAAGTGATGTAAAATACTCCTCAAAAGGCATTTTCTCTTCACCAACACCTACTCTTACTTCGTAACCAGTCCAATACTTCAAGAAATCTTTGTGACAGAAAGATTGGTTGATTTTGATAGTTGGGGCAGTGATTATACGCTGTGAAAGTTCAGCAGAACCAGCGTTATTCCAGCCACAAGCAGAACCATCCTGTAATACAGGTGCTACTGATACAAGATTAAGTGCAGCCTTCCATTTAACATCAGTCTGTGGTGTAAATAAACCAGCTGATTTTGATTTTAAAACAGCCTCTTTAATAAGGGGCAATCTACGCTCTTCGATATACTGGGTAAGTCCAGTTAAAACTACGCTCATATTAAATTTCTATTTTTAAGATTATTATTAATTTTCTTAAAAATATAAGCGTAAATAGATGTGTAAACTTTTGGCTATAAGCACAAAAAAAGGTGGGCTAAACCCACCTCTATCAAAGTATTTTTGAATTACATTTTGCGCCAATCTTTACTCATTTCTTCAAGTCTTTTAGCTCGTTTGTCAGATGTTGCGGTTAATTTAATTTCTGTTGAACCCTCTAATACTTCTTCTGCTGGCTTTGCTGCACTCATTTGTTCAAGTTTCTTAAATCTTGCATCAGCTTCATCCCTTGTTTCACCAATCTTATCAAGTATGCTATCAACCAATTTGTAAAGTTCATTAATCTCTTCTCTAATCTTTGCAATAGCATCTTCAGTTGTTTCTTTTGGCTCTTCCGCTACTGGTTCTTCCAACTCCTCAACCTTTGGTTCTTCTGCTGGTATTTCCTCAACTGGGGTTTCCTCTACAGGCTCTTCATCAGCACCATCAACTTCTGCTATTGGGTCTGTGATGCTCTCAACCATACCATCCTTAACAACAATAATTTTGTCATCTTCGGTTGTGTACTCACCATCTTCTGCTGGGGTTCTTTCACCATTTTCATTTGAAATATAAACACCCATTCCAGCTTTCAAATCCTCACCATCATATTCAAGTATAGCCTTATCTGTTTTCACTACACTCATCTGTGCGAGAATTGCAGCCAATTTTGCTTTAATTACACTTAATTTACTCATATTCAATATTCTATTTATAATTTATTTTTAATTCTTTCCAAGATTTTAAGTATTTCATCCATTTCAGTATCTTCATTTTCAACTTTCTCATAGGTAAAAGTACCAGCCAATGAAAAACCTTTGTATTTTCCATCTTTCACATCTTCCCATACTTGGGGATTTTCAATGTGAAATTCAGCAAATAAACTACCATCTGCAATTTCTTCAAACCCTATTGGATTAATACCCTTTGAACAATCCTTAATAAACATCTGGGTTAGCGTTATTCCATCTTCTAATTTGAAATTATGGTTGGTATCTACATTGTTTTGTAAACCCATTTTAAAATACTTTTCAGCCATCAATTCAATAGTTTCTTTGGAATATCTAATATAGTATTCTGTACCATCGTCATCACATCTGTATATGGGTTTATTTGCTGCCATTACAAGCCCAAATACCTTTTGTTTTTCCTCATTGATAACTTTATATTCCATATATTTCTTATCACTGTTAAAGGCATAAAAATTACGCTCTACAGCTGGTTCATCTACCAATGAAATAACAAACATCCCAAGTTCATCATTCATATCTATTTTAATTTCATATATTGGTAAATTGTTACTCATTTCGTTTTTCTATTAAATATAAAATTATTAGTTTTTGTTTTAGAAATTGGTGTTGTTATCCCTTACTTCAACTTTTCTTAAACTCTCATCAATATCACTTTCAAGTATGTAAACCCTCTGGGCAGCGTTCAATGTATCAGTTTCCATATCACCCATTAAGTTTCTGGTATAAGATACTGGTAAATTATCACTTAAACCCATTGTAGGTGTTACTGATGGGGTAGAGCTACTACCACCACCATCAAATGTTTGTTTTTTAATATTGGCAATTTGAATACCACCAGTTGTTGCAATTGTAGCTGCTTGAATTGCTGCTAATGCAATATCCCAAGGTCCACTTTTGGTTGTAAATGCTCCAGCCAATGCAGATGTAATACCAACTAACATTTGGATTGTAGCGTTTGCAATTTGCATCTTCTTGTTTCTTTCAAAACCCTCTTTGGTAGTTGTATCAATTCCCTCTTGTAAAGCACCAATAATTGCTGATGCTGATGATAAAGCAGCAGTAAATGTATTTGTAATTGAACCAGCTAAAATCCTGTTTCTATTCTTTTCCTGTTCATTATATTGTTCGCTTAATTCACCTAAAGTTCTATTGGTTTGTTCTCTTAATGCAACCTTTTGGTTTTCCAACTCCATCCATCTTTCAGTTGACTTTTCAAACAATGCTTGTTCCGCTTCAATGGCAGCAACTTTAAGGTTTAATGTTTCGTTGGTAATATTCTTTAAGGTTTCAAGTTTTGAAAGTTCATTATCAATTGTATTTATTTCACCATTACCAGCTGGTTTTTTTCTTTCATTAAGATAAGTTGCTGTTTCAGCTCCAGCATCAATACCTTGCATTTTTTTGCTTAATCTATTTTCAGACTCTAAAACTTTTTCAGAATATTTTTCAGCGTTAATACTATTTATTTTATCTGTTGCATTTTGTTGTGCAGCTATTTCTTCATCTAACTGTTTTTCAACAATTTTTTGGTATTCGTCAGTGTACCATTGTAAAGCTTCTAACTGTTTTTCTTTATCATTTTTGAAAATTGTTAATAGTTCAGTATATTTTGCTTCTATTGCTTCAATTTCCTTTTCCTGTTCAGATAATCTTGCTTGTCTTAAAAATTCAATTGCTTCTAATTCTGTTTGCTTTTGTTGTTCTGCGGCTGCTTTAGCATCTGCAACCTTTTTCGCTGCAGCATCTTTAGCATCTTTAATTCTTTTGGTTTCTTGTTCCTTTTCATAAATGGTAATGTTATTGAATGCTGTTTGCCATTCTTTATATGCAGCATCCCTAATACTTTTAGCTTCTTCAACAGCTGCTTTTAATTTTTCCAAATCATCTTTACCACCAAATAAAGGCATTTTAAAATTGTTTAAACTATCAACTGCAGCACCATATAATTCATCAGCCTTATCAAACTTTTCAGATTTATGTGCTGCTGTTAATTTTAAAATTTCTTCTCTGGTTTTACCAGCAGCTTCTTGCATCCTTATAAAATAGTCAAAATCATCATCTTTTGTTTTTAATTCAGTTTTTAAATCTTTAATATTGTTTTCCAAAGCCTTTATTTCAGTTTGGTCTTTCTTAAACATTCCAACAATTTTATCCCAATTGGCAATAAGCGCACCAAGTGCTACAACCAATGCACCAATACCAGTACCAATAATTGCCTTTTGTACACCACTTAACCCTTTGATAAACAATTTAACACCATTGGCAGCACCAGCAAAGGCAACTTTACCCCTACTTAAGCCCTCTACAAGGTCTTTCATACCACCAACACCCTGTGCAATAGCCATAGCTGCTTGGAGTTTAACAAAAGTCTTTTCAAGATTTTCATTTTCAATTCCAAGTAAAGCCATTGTACCCTGTACAGCAGCATAACCACTGGCTAAACCAGCTGTTACTTTTTGTACACTTTCTAATTTGGTTCTGGTTGAAATAGTTGCATCATCTTGTTCTGCTAAAGCCTTTTTAAAATTTTCTGCGCTTGCAGTAATAGTTTCGTTGTTCTTTTCTAATGCTTTACCAAATTCTTCAGCATAAGCACCAACTTTTCTTTGGTTGTTACCAATTGTACCATCCAATTCTTTAAGTTGGTTATTTATATTATCTATCTGTTTACCTAAATCATCCCTTTTTACAACATCTGCTGTGGCTCTCCATTCTTTCTTCAATTTAGCCATTTCTTGTACGAGGGCATCATAACTACCATCAAGGGCTTCAACACTTTGTTTTTGCCCAGTCATAGCAGCCTTTAATTCGTTTTGTGCTACCTTTAAATCCCTATTGGCTTGCTCAAATTCCTCTGTACCAATAACAGCATTATCCAAAACCTTTTTAAGGTCTGAAATTTCCTTTTTTAAACCCTTTATTGTCTTTTGGCTATCTTCTGTTTTTATGGTTAATACATTTACTATTTCATTCTGTGCCATATTGCTTTTTTAATGAAAATATAAAATGAAAATGAGGGGTATTTAAACCCCTCATCTTAACTAAGCATTGACATCTTCGTTACCTGAATATGTATTGAATCCACTGTTTTCCAATAATCAAATTGTGGTAATTTGTTCCAACTATCAGTTGTTGTTGTACCTGCCATAGTTGACGATGTACCATCTGTAAAATGTATTGTAATCGTTGAAGTAAATGATAATCTGTTGGATGAACCATAAGCATTTGGTGTAATGCGATAATACAATTCATTTGAATCCCACATTTCAATATTCATAACATCACTGTCATCTACAGGATTCACCCATACAATTTTCTTATCAGGTCCAACTGCCAACTGTATTGTCTTTGAAGAAGCAGCCGTTGGTGCAGTTGTATTTACTGAGTAATTTATGGTTGATTGTATTTCCCGAAAACCTGATATATACAAACCAACATCACCTCTTATATCGGTAATTGTTAAGGTATAATGGTTTCCATCATTAACAAGTTTAACTCTTTTATCAACTTCTTCCTTTGATAAACCATCTATACTAACATAAAAGTCCTTAATACCATAGTAGGTTCTGAATGTACAAACAATTTCACCACCATAAGTTAAATATTCATCACTACCTATTATTGTGCTGTTCCAATCATAAATGGCATCAAATTCTGGTTGAAATTCGTAAAAAACAGTTTCTAACACTTGTCCATTGGTATAATTTGTTAGTGCATTTACCTTTATAAACTCACATTTCACCTTCTTATGGGGGTTGGCAATATCATAATCAATTATCTTATTCAAAAGCCAATAACAATTGTTAAAATAATAGAACTTTGAAAGACTGTGATTACCCAATTCAATATCATCAAACATTACATAAGCCGAAACTTTTCTTGTGTTTTCACTGAATTGGTCAGTGTAGAACTTTTGCCAAAATCTACTATATAAGGTTGAACTATCTGAATATTCACCATTAAAATAAGTTTCATAAGGCACTCCGAAATCCAAAGATTTATACACTTTTCCACCTTCAAAATCGTATCTGGTAAATTGTGGTAATTTTTTGGTTCTATAACAAATATGTTCACCGTCTTTGTCATATTCTGTAAGACTCCATAAATACATAGGTGTTCCATCATTAACTGTACCCATCAAAGGTAAATCATCTGAAAGTGTATACCATATTTCATTACCTTCAACATCAGTAGGATATTTTTCACCACTATAAAATACAAGCGATACAGATAGGTCATTTAAACTTTTCTTATCTTCGTCTTTGTCGTAACAACATAACTTTGGAAATGAATCTTGTCCAACCAAAGAACCGAATACAATTGGGTTAGGCAATGTTATATTTTTTCGGTACATTTCTTTTTCTCCAACTTCATCAACATTTGCATCTTTCCATAATTTATAAGTAAAAGTATCAATAGCAAAAGTAGGTGCTGATTCACTTGGTTTAGTTTTTGAAAATAAATTTCTGTAATACTTTGAACTATCCAAAATTGTAATTATATTCTGATATTGATTGTCTTTATATAAATCCTCAGAATCAGTGTTAAAATTGTAATTAGTATTAATCTTTTTTTGTCCATATTCGGCTTCATAATAATCAGCCTTGTAATCCTTCATTTTTGTTGTATCAAGGGGTGGACATTTTAAATTATACCATTTCTTATCAAACATCAATGGTTCAATCTTAACCTCATTTGAATAATCAACTTTATTGTCAATATCAATTATCTCAGCATTGCCGAAGAATGAGTTTTTAGTTAATATCTTTACCTTCTTTTTCTTTGCATCCTTAACAAAATACAAACCAAATAATTTTGTATATGATAACAATAATGAAGTAGGGGTAATTTTATTTTTCAACAATTGCTGTTTTGTTATATTTACATTTTGTAGTGTTGGCTTCTTATCATTAATTTCTATGTTTGCTGTTGGATATTCAATATTTACAACCTTAAATTCATCTATCAATGTCCAAGACTCTGTTGAATTGTTTAGATAAAAATAATTTTTTGAACTTGCTGCTGCACTATTAAACCAAAAACCAGTTCTTAAAGTATATTTTACATTTTTATAATTGGGTACATTCTTTAATGTTAGTCTAAAAGTATTACCTATTTCACCAAACATTTCACCCTCATAAAAAGGTGTTCCAATAGTGTATAATGCACCAAAATATGTTAATTTACTATCTCTTATATCTGCCTTTTTGAAACTACCATTATAATAATAAAAATTGGTTTTTGGATAGTGGAGATAACTTGCAAAATAACTTTTATCTGGCATAACAATTTGTCCATTCTTACTTAAAGCACTTGTGAATACTAAACAGTCACTAATACCAACAACTGTTTCATTCACTGTTGCCTCCAACCAAACACCCAAACCTTTCCAGTGTCCACCAGCATTTTGACACATTATTACATTACTACCTGTTGCATCAAGTTGTAATGAAAAATCACAAGTAATATCAATATTTGCATTACCACCAAACTCCTCAACCAAATCTGTTGTTTCTCCATATACATCAATATCAATTGTATCTTCTGGATAATCACCAGTATGGGTAATATCAAAATCAGTTACACTACTTGCATTAATTTCAATTGGGCTTGTTTTCCATTCCTCTGTATCTGGATTTAATAACGGTAAAGCAATCCAAGTGTCTTCATAATAACTATTATATCTATGGAAAAAATACTTTCCATCCAATTCAACTTCATATCCACCATTGTTTTTAGGGTTGCAAATTGCTTCTATAAACTTTTTAAGTCTTAACGCTGGTCTTTGTTTATAACATCTTAAATCTCTTATTTCCCATTCGGTAAGTTCGTTGTTTAATTCAGCCATTCCATAACCATTGATGGTTTTATAAGTTGTACTATCAACCGCAAATGATGATGGAAATGTTGTTTGTTCACTTGTGTTAATCAATACCTTATCATTATCAAAATCCTCATATAAACCATTGTATGATGGTATGAAATTCAGAGTTCCACCAAGAAGACTATCACCATTGTAATTCATTAGGTTATCCCAACTATTATAAACGGATTCTGCATTCATTTTAAAAACAAAATCTTCATCATTTTCACCAACTCCATATATAAGGTCAGCCAATGTTTTCTCATTTCCATCTTCATCATAGGCTAACGAATAAAGGAAATCGCCAAGACCACCATATAAGGTAATCTCATAAGTATATGTATTACCCTTGTATTTAATGTTGTTCAATTGAAGATAACCAGTTTCGATAAGGTCACTATCCCTGTATAATTCAAACGGTATTCTCTTTATCGCATTGAAACCTGTTCCATTATGCACCTTATCCAATTCATAATAGAATCCAAATATCTTATTATTATTCGGAGTTGCTGGCAATGAAACTGTTTTGGAAAAGTTATTCTTAATTATAGTTGGATTCTCCAACTTCTCCAATTCATAATTCATTGGAACTGAAATGTTTGTTGTTAAATCAGCCTTATGACCATCTATATATAATTCTACCATACTAATTAAAATTTAACTAATGTATTACAACTTGTTACACCAATTGTGTAACTTACTTTTCTTTTACCATTGTTGGTGAATGTCTTATATTCTACTGAGTTGTTGGTAATATACACAGGGGTAAATGTACCTTCATCTATATCCTCTAACCAAACCTTTTGAGATGTGAATAAGTTATACATCTTTTGGCTCTGTTCATCATTCAACCACCCAGTCTGTAATTCCCATTTTGGGGTAACATCCACCTTAAATTTGTTCATCTGTGGTTTATTGATGCTCTGATTATTACCCTTACTTTTGAAATATTCAAATGTTAAATTGTCAGTCCTTTTATCTTTCTTACCATCTATCGGTAATGTATCATAACCGCCCTTTGCATTAACATAGTGTAAATTATATCTGTTACAACTCTTAACTGCCTTATATCTACCTATCTCTTCATCATTATAGGTATCATAAAAAATATAATATAAACCTGGTGTAAAGTTCCTACCACTAACAACTGCTGCACTCATTGATGGTATTGTAAAATTAAAAACAACACCGCCACCACCTAGTACATCTTCTTCTCTTATTTGAATAGTAACATCATTCTCCCAACAATTGAATAGGGTAAATAAACAATGTCCTCTATTGGTAAGGTGTGTTATTTTGTTACTTATCAAATGTACCTCATCAGATGAATAATTACTATTTGAATTATAATCATAGTCATTACAAAAGTAATCTGAAAACAATAGTGTATCACCAGCATTTTCATTTCTTTTTCCTATTGCTATTTCCCTACAATAATTAGGAATTATATAATAATCCATATTATGTTGTATGTCAAATATTCTATCAGCATCAACATTACTATCAACCATATTTTTAGCAAAATCATTAATTCTAATAGTGATATTATCGGTATCTGGTTTAGGCATTGCAACCCCCTCAAAAACTGTATCACCACCATAGTATCCAATAAAATATTTAAGTGGTTCTGTTATTGTTGTATAAAAATCAAAATCTTTCCAAACTGGTATCATAACTTTTTTTATTAAAATATTATTTAAAAAGAAAGAGGTTTTACAATGCAACCTCTTTCAAAATCAAATCTACTTCTCGTTGTATATCTTCACTTATAGCCTGTTGAATTAAAGGTAAAAACACATCATTTATCTTTTCAATACTTTCTGCCAGTATCGGCTTTGGTACAATGCCCTCTAAACCTATTTTTCTGGCTATTAAATAAGCTAATTGTTTCGTTGTGGGCAATTTACCATTTGCCATTGGTCTTGGTAATACTGGCTTTATTTCAACCCATTTTTCAATAGCTGATATTGGTGGCATTTTCCCAGCCTTTCTACCTTTTTCTATATACTTCCAATATTCAATTAAGGATAAATTAACCTCTATTCTACCTTTGGTTTTGGTGTCCATTATAATTCTTAAACTGTTGTATAAATCATAACTGGCATTTATACCCCCATCATCTAATTTGTTACGATAATAGGCTATAAGTTCATTACCATAATCTTCTAATACTTGGTTTAATTTATCCCATTTGATTGTATTTGTAGCCATATAACTTACTTGGATTTATAATTTATTGATTTACTTGGATTTATAATTTAGGTTCTGGTTGAATTGAAACTAATGCTGTCTGCGCCATTCATCCATTTGTCTTTTTTCTTCAGCGTTCTTATCAATCTTATATGCAAGAATATTGAAAAATGTATATGGGTTCATTTCATATACCTTACCCCAGCTTTCGTTACAAGTCTGGGCTACCATATCTACATAGAAAACCCATCCCCATTTTCTACCAAATTCGCTGCCTGTTGAATTTGGGTTATTGCTATTTCTATCTGGTTGATTTTCTCCCTGTTTTTCTCGTTCTTCTTCATCTTCTTCAACTGGCGAACCAAGGATTTCAGTGTAGCCTTTGTTAAACTCTGAAATGCGAGAACAAAAAAAAACAATATATTGTTTGCATCAGTGATTGGTAAATATTCCCCAATATCATTTATCACTTCTTGAATATCATAACCATCACAATATTTTTTTCCCTTTGGTAAAATAAAGATTGCTAACAACTGTTTAAAATTCTTCTTACTATCTTTATATAAGGTTTGAAAATCTATGTATTGGCTCATTGTCATTTCACCAACTGATAAAAATATTTCGTATTCCTTACCATTTAATATTACCTTATTTATAATATCCTTTTTGGGTTGCTCATTCAAGAAATCAGTTTGTTTAACCAATTTGTAAAACTCACTTGGATTTAAATTTGCTATAACTTCTTCATCTTCCTCACATAATACACTTAATATTGAAATATGCTTGTTAAGTATATCCACATCCTCAATTCCTGTTTCTTCAGCGTTAGCAATAGCAGCAGTTAATTCTTCAAAAACATTAACTGTTATATCTTCCCATTTTTTATATTTTAATTCCATATAAATTTTAATTATTAGACAAATAAGAAACTGTATTGTCCAGTTTTCTTACACTTATTTTTACATTCTAAAGCCAACATTAAACCAATACAAATATCATCATTACCACCAGCTGGGGCATTATAGCTAACATTACCAGTTTTCATATTATAACTGGCTTCATACATAGCTAATTCTGCTGTCTGTTTATCATCTTTTAACAATGAAATCTTCTTTTGTTCAAATGCTACTTGTAATTGGCTTACAATTCTGGCTTTACTTTCATTGGTTGTTAGCCAATTTTCTATCTTAATTTTGATTTTATCCCTTAATAAATCAGTTAATGGTTTACCCAAACTGTTATATTCGGCATATATCATCTTAATTTGGGGGTATTGTTTAATGTATTCAACAATATATTCTATCTGTTGGGTAGTGTTTTTGTTGTTGAAATACTCTAAAAATACCTGTTCACCCCTCTCATTTATACCAGTAATAACTGTATCATCATTATTTGTACCATTTCCCCAGTCTATACCAACATATAGTTCTTTATATTCATCAATTTCAGCCTGTTTAATACATTCTTTAAACCCAGTGAACACCGAACTATCACTATCCATAAATTCACCTAAATATTCCGTTAAAAATTGATTTTTTGGTAACATCTGTTTGTACATTTCCAAACTCTCTGGGCTTAACAAACAACTGGTATCAAAATCATTGAAATCATAAGATGAAATGGTGGGGTAGTCACCAGTAATACCTTTATTGAATAATTCAAAGAAAAAACCCAATCTAAACTTTGGGGTAGATACAATTAATACTGGGGTTTTGTGTACATCAGTGGATGGTTTAACTATACTGTATATTTCATCAGCTATATATGCTGCTTCATCTATACATAATATACCAGTATATGTATAACCTCTTAAATTATCCCTCTGTTCTGCTGATTTGAAAA
Source organism: Acutalibacteraceae bacterium (assembly GCA_036549705.1). Lineage (GTDB taxonomy): Bacteria > Bacillota > Clostridia > Oscillospirales > Acutalibacteraceae > CAG-964. The sequence goes on from JAXKHT010000081.1 coordinate 12,225, forward strand.
GAATGGTTGAACCATTTATAAATTCAATTTCAAGTAAACTATCATTCTTCTTTTTAATCACCCCTGTATCTTGGGTAATCTTTAAAATCTCTTTATATAGTTTTCTTGATTGGTTAAGGGTTGGGGATATACAACCATTAACTGTTGCTCTATGATTGATTGAAAAGTAAAGTAGTTCACCAATTAATAATAATGATTTTCCCACCTGTCTTTTACTTTTACAGATGTGGATGTGTCCACTTCCCTTTCCATACTTTTGTAAACCCCTATGTACAGATAATTGCCAAGGAAACAAACGAGGGAAAACAAACTGTGTACCATCATTATTATTTTTCTTTGGTCTGCCCCTACTCATCTATCGTTTCATTGTCATCTTTATTTATATCATTTTCAAAATTGAATTTAATAACACTGTCTTTAATAGCAACTTCTTTTTTATCTGGTTCATTGATACCCAACATTCTATTCATCACCTCAATAGCCTTTGTTGCTGCTGCATAATCTCTTCTTTCAATAGCTCCAGATATAATTGTTTCTAATCGTTCCCTTTGGGCTGCTCTACATCTTTCACTGTGTCGTTCATCAACCTCTTTCAAATCCTGTAATGCTCTATTGTAATAATAGTTTGCTTTCTGGCTCGTTGTATCAAATTTATCAACTAACTTTTCTACTACTATTCTTTTGCTGTTTCCGTTTGCTATCTGTTCTGCTGCAAACTTCACCTTTTCCCTTACTTCCTTGTTCAATATTCTTGCCATCTTCTATTTCCATATTTTGTTCTTTATTCTTATAATACAATTTTCCAAACTTCTTCATAAACTCCAGTTTGCACTTTGCACAAGCATTGTTCATATTGGCTTTCTGTCCTGTCCATTTCTCATATATTGGAATTAATATTGCCATATCACTATCCCATAAAGCCCTTATATAATCACAATATAATGCACTGTGAAACCAACTTTCATACTTGGATAATATTTGTAAATCTTCTTTCATATAAATATCTTTAATTTTTAATTAGTTATTAATCTTTTTAATTAGTAGTTGCAGAGTATCTTGAACCTCGCTTATAAACCCCTTGATAATCACCAACATCTTACTTATATTTTCAGATAGGGCTGCAAATAAGCACACAAATAATAGGTTGAATAATGTAAATTCAAATATAGAAATCCATATAATACCTATCCAGAAACTCATACATAAAGAACAACTAAATGGTTTTGGTATTTTACAATTAACTTTTAACCATTTGCTTAACCACCATTCCATACTTTCAATTATACCACTTATATCTATTATAAAACAAATGATGGTTGTTATTAATAGTAATTCTAATATCATAAATTGAATGATTTATTATTGGGGTAGTGTTCATTGCACCATTCCCTTATTTGCGTTTTAATTAGGTTTATTTGCTTATATATGGTTGTGTGACTAACCCCCAGTTCTTTCCCAACCTGTCTTAAACTTCCATATTCAGCGTATAATAAAAATATAATTCTGTCTGCTGGGGATAATGATTGTACAGCCTTTTTTAACATTATCATTTCATCTTCCTCTTCTGTCCATATATCTTCTACTGGGGGTTCATAATCTTTAATCATCATCTGTACATCTATCATCTTCTACATCATACATTACTACATTATTATTATCATCAACCATATCATAATACTTTCTATACTTCTTGAAAAATGGACTTGTTTTACTAAAATATTGGTTCTTAATTATCCTTGTTAAAAAGAAATTAAATTGCCCCTTATCATATATTGATTGTAATTTTTCTTGGTTATATTCCAATAGTATCAAATATATTTCTTGTACTAAATCATCCATATATTTTGGTGATACACCTAAATTTTTACATATTTCTTCTACCAGTCTTTCATTAGCTATTTTGTTTAACATTACTTTCCACCTTTACTATCTTATTATTTGGAATAAGGTAACAAGGTGTACTTCTATAACCCTTTTCTGGTTGAATAGTGTAAATTGGTCTGGTGATATTTCTAACCTCTAATTCACTACTATCTGTGTTTGTTAAATCATAAATAACATAACCATCTATTGTTGTATTGAAATATATAGCCTTATTAAATTTTTCTTTAACCCTGTTTTCCTTTAAAGCATTGAATTTGTCTATTTCAATTAATGCCCCCTTTTCAACCAAGTATTCAGTTGTGTATTTCCTATCCTTACATTCAATGGTATAGGTAACGCATCTATCCCCAGTATAACCAGTTAAATCAATATCTGTTCTACTGCAATCATAGTGTTGCATTAAATCATATCTGGGGAATAGCTGTTGAATAATCCTTACTGCCTTTTCCTGTCCAATCTTATCTACTCTGTTAAATTCATTCATACTAAAAATTAAATTCATCTTCCTTATTCTTAATGATGTTAGATAAATCATACATCAACATTGTTGGGAAACTCCAGATGTAACCAATTAATCTAATTCCAAATGCTAAATAAAATCTAAACTTCTTCATAACTACTTATAATTTAATGTTTTATTATTAAAATGTAAATACTTTTCCTTTGTACTTACATATATAAATAGTATGATAGTTTGAAAAAGTTGAGAAAAATGAAAAATAATTTTAGATATTTTTTGTAGTGTGAAAAATTGTGTCTATATTTGTGACCAGTAAAAGGGCTATATGTTCTAAAGTGCTGATGTTAAGGGAATAAGATGTTTAGGTTTTAGTCCCCTACGCACCGCAGAAACAAAAACAAAATTTCAAAAATGCCCTTGTAGATACTTCTACGAGGGTTTTTTAATTTAGCGTAGGTTATTCAAACCCCTAACCCTGTGCTTGAATTTGTAGCCCAATTTTGTTTAACTAAAAAACGGCTACAAAATTATGAAAACAAACGCTGTAAGAACCACTTACTCAATCAGTTACTACTGTAGAAAAAGTAAAGAAAACAAGGCTGGTTTAGCCCCTTTAGAACTCTGTATTTGTATCAATGGGGAAAGATTATTTATAAATCTTCCAGTAAAATTTTCAAGTAAAGAATTTAACAAGAAACGCAAACCAGCACACATTGAGGATGTTTTAACCCAATTTAGGGTAAAAACTTGTGACTGTATTTGTGACCTTATGCAACAGGGGCTACCAATTTCGGCTACAAATCTTAAAGAATATATGCGTACTGGTGGTGTTAAACAAAACACCTTAAAGATGGCTGTTACCAATTTCTTATCCTATACAAAGAAACATACAACAGATATGGTATATAGGAAATATCAAATTGCTATGGATTTTATTATGGATGTTCTGGGGGCTGATACAGAGGTTAGCACCATCAATGTTGGAATGTGTAATAACCTTTATATGGAACTTAAAAATAAGTTTATGGTTAGCACTGCTGCTGGATATATGGCTAAAGCCAAAACATTATTTCAATATTGTATGGATAATGGTATTATTAAAATTAATCCAACTAATAGTATTAAGATAACAAAAGGTAATCCAACAATAGCTTTCTTAACATCTGGTGATATAGATAAAATTAAAGCCCTTGATTTGGATGATTACGATAGATTGAATAGAGTTAGGGATTTGTTATTGTTCCAATGTTCAACTGGTATGGCTTATGCTGATTTAGTCCAGTTTGATAATAATATGGTAACTGAAATGAATGGTGTTTATACCTATACTAATAATAGACAGAAAACCAAAATTGAATTTACCACCGTTATACTTCCAATGGGTATGGATGTATTAAAGAAATATGATGGGGTATTACCTTTAATATCTAATCAAAAATACAATGTATATCTAAAGGAAATTCAAAAACTGGCTGGTATATCTACTTCCATTACTACCCACTTACTTCGTAAAACCTATGCCCATTATATGTTGAATAGTGGTGTTAGAATTGAAACTGTTGCAAGATTGCTGGGGCATAGCAACACCAACATCACCCAGCGTATTTACTGCCGACAAACCAGTGAAACAGTAGCCAGTGAGGTTGCACAAATACTGAATTAAAAAAGGGGCTTAAATAGCCCCTTAATTATTCTTCATCATATTCTTCATTCTCATAATCCCAACCACTTATTTCCTTTAATTCTTCTTCAGTTGGGGTAAATGGATAAGAGTTTTTAAGGCTTAAATAAAAAGTATCATCATCAATAACCTTTTCGTATATATGAATGTATGGTGGTAATTCATCTTCTATTAGAAATACAAAAATTTTATCTTTTACTGTTTCTTCAAAATCATTATCATCATTATTTTCGATAAAATCATTATAACAAAATTCATAAGTATCATCTTGTTTGATTTTCTTTACACCATCTTTTAAATAAGTAAATAATAATACTTCATCCCAGCCAATGGTTTTGAATAATTCTGCTAAATTCATAGTATATTTTCTTTAATAGTTGTTAAGGAACTTGAACCTAATTTGTAACTAATTGATATTTAATAATTTAATTTTGATTAATATTAATTGGGCTACAAATACAGTCACAAATATTATAATACATCAATTATTCTTTTCATATAAGCCACCAGTTTATACATCTGTTCATCATTAAGGTATTGAATAGGTAATACAAATTCTTCCCCATCCTGTGTTGTATAAACAAAATCTAATTTTAATATATCATCTATACCTATAAATTCCCCATTGATGGTTGTATATGGATAATCTAAATAAGTTTCTATTTGTTCAACAATATAATCTACATCATATTTCTTTAATTTAGAATGTAGTTTATAATATTTTCCATATAAGGTTTTCCATTGATTAGATACAGCACCCAAATAACCAGATACTTTTGAATAAGCATCATTATAATCTTCTGCTTGTACTTTCTGGAATGTGTTGTTTCCTGTAAAAATAATGTACTGTTTCATAGTTGTAAATCTTCAATTCTTATACAAATATAATGCTTTTTCTAATTATCAACAAATTAAAACATTTTCAACTACATTAAAATCTACCTATTTTTACCTATTATAAAAGAAAAATAAGACTGATATTTATTGTTTTCTTTTAATTAAAAGACGAGCATAAACACCTTTATTATTAATATAGAATTTTGCTCTACCATCGTTGCCATTAGTAAGATTTTCTCCTTTTGCGCCACTCATTAGTCCAACAATTTCAAATTCTACTGGTTCTAAACTATTGTTTTTTTTTTTATTAAAAGTCTTTTGAATACATATTTGCCATTTATTTTTGCGTTCCAAGTATTTCCGTTATTGTCTTTTGAATAATTATAACCACCTACAATTTCAAATTGACTTGGGCAATACTTATCAAGGAA
>JAXKHT010000082.1:0-1931 GCA_036549705.1 Acutalibacteraceae bacterium
ATGATTGACCTTGGTATGGTTCAGAAAAATAATTACTATAGTGATATGATTTTCTGTGGATATGTAGAGGGTATAGGAGATGCAGTACTAACAGGTGGTAGATATGACCATTTGTTAAATCAATTCCAAAAATCTATTTGTGCTGCTGGTTTTGGTGTTAATGTTGATGAACTTGCAAAAATTTATATGAAAATTAATGGTGCAGAAATTCCAGAAACTCCAGACCTTCTTGTATTTGGTGATGATGGCTTTGAAATTGAAGCTATTAAAATGAAAGAAGAACTGTCAAAACAAGGGTATATTTGTGAATATAGCGTGTCTTCTACATTAAATGAAGCTAAAGAATATGCAATATCTAAAGGTATTAAAAAGCTGTGTGTTGTTAATGTAGAGTCAAGAATAGAAGAAATATAATTTGTGTGAGGATAATATTATGAAACCACTTAGAATTGCTCTTACCAAGGGCAGACTAGAAAAAGATACTATTGGCTTACTTGAAGAGCTTGGATATGACTGTAGTGCTGTTAGAAATAAAGGTAGAAGACTTATTTTGCCTATAGGAAATGGTGAAATAGAGGCTGTTTTAGCAAAAGCAGCCGATGTTATTACATATGTTGAACACGGAGTTTGTGATATTGGTGTTGTAGGCAAGGATACAATACTGGAAAACGGTACAAAGTTTTTTGAACTACTTGATTTAGGCTTTGGTAAATGTAAATTTGCACTGGCAGGAAAAAAAGGTACAGATTTTTACGCAGGTCATAACATAAAGACTATTGCAACAAAGTATCCTAATGTTGCTCGTTCTCATTTTGAGAAAAAGGGTATGGATATACATTGCATTAAAATTGAAGGCAGTGTTGAGCTTGCACCATTGTTAGAACTTTCTGATGCCATTGTAGATATTGTAGAAACTGGCTCTACATTAAAAGAAAATGGATTAGAAGTTTTTGAGGATATTGTGCCTATTTCAGCAAGACTTATTGCCAATACAGCTTCATTAAAGCTACGCAAGAAAGAAATTGAGGATTTAGTTGACAAAATATACAGCAAGATAAATAACTAATGAATGGAGATGTTAAATATGATTTCAAAGGTTATAGCAGACGGAAAAGCTGAATATAAATTTATTTCCGAGTTAAAAGCTCGTTGTGAAAATAACGATAAAGATGTTACACAGATTGTTTCTGCTATTTTAGCAAATGTTAAGGAAAATGGTGACAAGGCTGTTAATGAATATACACTAAAATTCGACGGCAAAAATGTAGAAAATCCTGAAATAACTAAAGAACAGTTGTGTGAATATGCTTCTATGTGTGACAAACAGGTTTATTCTTCATTAGAAAAGGCAGCAGAAAATATTAGAGATTTTCACCAGCGTCAACTACAGCAAAGTTGGCTTACTACAAAAAGTAATGGTGTTATTTTAGGTCAGCGTGTAAGAGGATTAAAAAGAGTAGGTATTTATGTTCCAGGTGGAACAGCTGCTTATCCATCTTCAGTTCTTATGAACGCTATACCAGCAAGAATTGCAGGTGTAGAGGAGATTGTTATGGTTACACCACCAGGCAAAGACGGTAAGCCAAATCCAGATATAATGGCAGCTGCAAAGGTAGCAGGTGTTGACAGAGTATTTTTAATGGGTGGGGCTCAGGCTGTTGCTGCACTTGCTTATGGTACAGAAACTGTACCTAAGGTAGACAAAATTGTTGGCCCTGGTAATATATTTGTTGCTACTGCTAAAAAGCTGTTATTTGGCACTGTTGACATTGATATGATAGCTGGCCCTTCAGAAATTTTGGTTATTGCAGATAAAACAGCAAGAGCAGACTACCTAGCAGCAGACCTTATGTCACAAGCAGAACACGATGTTTTGGCTTCTGCTATTTTGCTTACAGATGATGCTGATTTAGCTGAAAAAGTAAACGAAG
>JAXKHT010000083.1:0-2840 GCA_036549705.1 Acutalibacteraceae bacterium
AATATGATATTTTCGATTAAAATAAGGAGTAACTTTAATTATGGGATATGACAAAAAAGTCTATGAAGAAGCTGACAGAGTTTTAATGGAGCGTCGCAACAATGCTTTAAGGCTTGCAGATGAAAAAAAACAGCGTTTTTTTGCTGAATATCCTTTAGCTAAACAATTAGAAGCTCAACTCTCGGCTGATATGGTTAATGTTACTAGAATAATGCTAAAAGGCGGAATTAACCTAAAAACAGCATTACAAAGGGTTAAAGATGAAAATTTAGCAACTCAAAAAAAGCTAAATGATATTTATAGAGAAGCTGGAATTTCTGAAAAATATTTAGAACCTGAGTTTAATTGCCCGTTATGTAAAGATTTAGGAAATATTGACGGCACAATGTGCCAATGCTATAAACAGCTTATAAAGGAAATTGCTTGTAACAATTTGAATAAGCTATCCCCTTTCAAATTATCAACCTTTGATTCATTTTCTTTAGATTATTATAGTGCAGTAACTAGCGAAAATTCTGAAATGACTGAAAGAGAACGAATGAGCAAATATTTTGAATATTGTAAAGCATACGCACGAACCTTTGGCGATGAATCCCGGAACATATTAATGAAAGGCAATACTGGGTTAGGAAAAACTCATTTATCTTTAGCAGTTGCACGAGAAGTTTTGGAAAAAGGCTATGGGGTTGTCTATTGTTCAACACCAGAGATTCTTTCAAAATTAGAAAAAGAACATTTCAACAGAAATGGCTCACAAGAGGACTCGGAGGAAATGCTAAAGGATTGTGACTTGCTTATTTTAGACGATTTAGGCTCTGAATTTCATACATCATTTACTAAAAACACAATTTATAATTTAATTAATTACAGACTTATACACCAAAAGGCAACTATAATAAGTACAAATCTTGAATTTGATGAGATGGAAACAATATACTCAAAGCGATTAATTTCAAGATTATATGGAGAATATGTAATTATGAGCTTTGTTGGTACAGATATAAGGCAAGCCAAAAGATTAGAAAAGTATAAATAATTTAATAAACATAAAGCTACTAAAAAACTAAAAACAGCTTACAAATCAGTTTATAATACTGTTTGTAAGCTGTTTTGTTATTTTTTAAGAACTTGTAACTACATCTAAAAAAAGCTGTTCTGCTGTGTCTGCATTATCTGCAATTCCCATAAAAAGAAAACCGTTAGAACTTGTTAAAACATAATTCTCTATTTTTTCACATTCCTTGGGGTTATCCTTAAAGCCTTTAAGTTTTGTTGATATATGGCTTGTAATGGCATCTCGTAAGGCTTGCTCTTGATTTGCATCTTTTAATTTGAAACAAGCAAGCTCTGTAGCTAATACATTAGAATTTGATAGATATATAGATGTCTGTGTAACACTATCCTGCGGAACATTAATATGTCCAGAAATATCTGAGCTTTTAAGCTCAGATATTCCTTGATAGCCCATAGACTCTATAATTTCTTTATTAATTTGAGAAGCCGATAGCTTTGAGATATTAGGATTTGAAGAAGGATTTATTTTATTATTTTTATTTGAAATATTAATAATGTAAACACAACCAATTATTGTGAAAATAACCACTAACGCAATTAATATAAAAGTTATAAGTTTTTTAGTTCCAGAAGACATAACATTCCTCCTGTTCTTATAAATTATAGTGCTTTAGTGTCAATTTCCTCTTTAGCCTTTGCTATAAATTCTTCTACAGTTGTAGCACCAAGGTCACCAAGTTTTCTTGAACGAACAGAAATTGTGTTGTTTTCAATATCCTTATCACCCATAAGAATCATATAAGGTACCTTTTCAAGCTGAGCTTCTCTTATTTTATATCCAATTTTTTCGCTTCTTGTATCAACCTCGCAACGAATACCCATAGCATCTAACTGTTCTTTAACCTTGTACAAAGCATCAATATGACGGTCAGCTATTGGTAACAACTTAACCTGAACCGGAGCAAGCCACATTGGGAATGCACCAGCATATTTTTCTATTAGCAATGCAAGTGTTCTTTCATAACAACCGATAGAAGTTCTGTGAATAATATATGGGTGCTTCTTAACACCGTCTTTGTCAACATACTCCATGCCGAATTTTTCAGAAAGTAGCTGGTCAATCTGTATTGTAATTAGTGTATCTTCTTTACCATACACATTTTTAATCTGAATATCTAATTTAGGGCCATAGAAAGCAGCTTCACCCACGCCAACAGCATAAGGGATTTCTAGGTGGTCAAGAATTCTCTTCATAATTCCCTGTGCTTCATCCCACTGTTCTGGAGTACCAATATACTTATCTGTATCAGCTGGATCCCACTGTGAAAATCTGTAGGATACGTCTTCATATAAACCAAGTGTTTTTAGCATATAAATTGCAAGTTCCAAACAACCCTTAAATTCATCTTCAAGCTGTTCAGGTGTACACATTAGGTGACCCTCTGAAATTGTAAACTGGCGAACACGAATTAATCCGTGCATTTCACCACTTGATTCATTTCTAAACAGAGTAGATGTTTCATTATATCTAAGAGGTAAATCTCTATATGAACGACCACGATTTAGATATGCCTGATACTGGAATGGACAAGTCATAGGTCTTAGTGCGAAAACTTCCTTATCCTTTTCAGGGTCACCCAAAACAAACATACCGTCTTGATAATGGTCCCAGTGACCAGAAATTTTGTAAAGGTCGCTTTTAGCCATATATGGTGTTTTTGTTAGAAGCCAACCTCTCTTTTGCTCCTCATCTTCTACAAATCTTTGTAATAGCTGAATTACTCTAGCACCCTTTGGTAGCAAGATTGGTAAGCCCTGTCCAATAA
>JAXKHT010000084.1:0-3518 GCA_036549705.1 Acutalibacteraceae bacterium
AAAACAAGGTTTGCAAAATTCTTTAACTTACCTGAGCTAATGAATATCTTTAGAGAATGTGCAGATATACAAACAGCCGATATGCTTAATTTACCTGTTCCTAAAGCAGAATTTAAAACAGTGGTTGCAAAACCTAGTGAAGAACAGCGTAATTTTGTAGACGAGTGTGGCAATCGTGCAGACCGAGTACGCTCGGCTTCAGTTGACCCAAGAGTAGATAATATGCTAAAAATTACAACTGACGGCAGAAAGCTTGCAGTAGACCAGCGTATAGTTAATCCTGAATCACCTGATTTTGAGCATAGCAAGGTTAATATGTGCGTTAATAATGTATTTGAGATATGGCAAGACACAGCAGAACAGCGTAGCACTCAGCTTCTTTTCTGCGATTTATCAACACCTACTACTGACGGCTTTAATGTTTATGATGATATTAGAGAGAAGCTCATCAGCAAGGGTATTCCATCTAAAGAAATCGCATTTATTCATAACTACAATACCGACGCAAAAAAGGCTGCATTGTTCAGCGATGTAAGACAAGGTAAAATCAGAGTTCTGCTCGGCTCAACTGAAAAAATGGGTGCTGGTACTAACATTCAGGATAAGCTAGTTGCTTTGCACGATTTGGATTGTCCGTGGCGACCAAGTGACCTTGAGCAACGCCTCGGTCGCATACTAAGACAAGGCAATGAGAACGAAGAAATCTATGTGTTCAGATATGTTACTGAGGATACATTCGACGCATATTCATATCAATTAATTGAGAATAAGCAGAAATTTATCTCTCAGATAATGAGTTCAAAAACACCAGTAAGAGAAGCAGAAGATGTAGACCAGTCTGCTCTTTCATACGCTGAAATCAAAATGCTTGCAACAGGTAATCCTCTGATTAAAGAAAAGATGGATTTGGATATTAAGCAAACTAATCTAAAGGTATTAAAGGCTGACTATTTAAGCAACAAGTACAAGCTAGAAGATATGATATTAAACATACCTAAAGAGGTTGCTATTAAGGAACGCTTTATCAACGATTTAACTCTTGATATGGCTACCGTGGACGAACACCCTATCAATAATGACGAGTTTAAAATGGTGCTTAATGGTACTACCTATACAGACAAGAAAACTGCTGGTATGTATTTGATTAAGCTGCTTGAAACTTTACCTCATCACGTAAAGACAGATGAGTTTACTGTGGGTGAATACAGAGGATTTACTCTTTCTGTGGCAAGGAGAGATAATCAACCTTATGCGTACCTTAAAGGCTACCTTAGCTACAGCGTTGAAATGTCAGATGATATATATGGTAACATTACAAGGCTTAATAATAAGCTAAGTGCTATTTCTGACCGTAAATACAAAGCAGTATTAAGCCTTGAGGACTATAATCGTCAGATGGAAAAGGTGAAAAAAGAAGCTGAAAAACCTTTTGAACACGAAGCAGAGCTAAAGAATGTTAATGACAGACTTGAAGAAGTTAACCGTATGCTAACTACCTCTGAACAAGATGTTGAATACAAGGGTGTTAGTGAGATTGATGTTCAAGCACTCAAAAATGCTGGTGTTGAGTTTGATTGTGTTGTTGATAGCACTGGCAAGAATGATTACATCATTAAATACGAGAAAGCTAACAATCAAAAGGTTAAAGAGATTATCGCAGACCCACTGAATAGTTCGTTAAGGAGATAAGATACGCTGTTGTATTTTGCTTAATATTATGCTATAATATTAACAGCAAAGAAGGGAGTTGTTAGTATGCCTAATATTAAGCCTGTTTCTGATTTAAGAAACTATAACGAGGTTTTGCGTGGTATTTCTAATGGAGAGCCTGTTTTCTTGACTAAAAACGGTCGTGGTAAATATGCTATCGTGGATATTGAAGAATACGAAAAATTAAAGGCAACAATTAAACTGCTAGAAGAATTAAACCTAGGTAAGCAATCTGCCGAAAATGGTAAGTTAACTAGCATTGACGAGGTAGAAAGGCTGTTTGGGTTATAAGATGTATAACATTCAATTTACAGAAAAAGCCATTAAGGATATGGAAGAAATTAAAAATTATATTGAGATAGAGCTATGCAACCAAAAGGCTGCAACTAATGTTCTAAAAAATATAATTGATAAAATAAAGCGACTTTCATCTTTTCCGTTAATGGGTGCATCACTTTCTTCTATAATCAGCATTAACACAGATTATCGCTATCTTGTTTGTGGAAATTATCTTACCTTTTATCGTGTTGTAGATACTAATATTTATATCGACAGAATTTTATATGGTCAAAGAAATTATATGCAGGCTTTATTTGGAGAGCCAAAGGACAATTAAATAATTAATCAGCAAAAAGCACTATCAACACAAAATGGTAGTGCTTTTTATTTATAAAACTAGAAGAAAAGGAGATTATTCAAAATGATAATCAGCAATGTGAAAACAACAGAAAAAACAGCAGTAAACACAAATATCATAGGAACAGCAAGCTGTGTGATAAACGGTACAGTATCAGTTAGTGGTATTACTATCCGTTTATCAAGGGATAACAAGCAATATATCCAAATGCCACAGATGAAAAATGTTAATACCGGTAATTATCAAGATGTAGCCTTTCCATTAACCAGTGAGGGTCGCAAGGAGCTTAACAACGCTATATTACAGGCTTTTAACAATCCACAACAGGCTGTAAGGAATAGTAATATACCTTGTTCACAGAATATTGATATGCAGTTGATTAACCAAAAGGTTTATAGCAACAAACCAGGTACTACTGTATCAAGAGGAACAATGGTTATAGATAATGAGTTTGCTGTTAAGAATGTGTGCGTTGTAATTAACAATAACGGGGAGCCTTTTACATCATTACCAAGCTCGTATAACAGCAAAACAGATAAATCTTATCCTGTTATCTCCCCTGCTTCAAAGGATGTGTGTGCGACTATCAATAAATTAGCCATTGATACCTATGTTGCAAATGCAAATCATAATATTCAATATGACTACAAGGAAGTAACAGAAGCACAAATAGAAAAACTTTCTAAAGGGTCAAGCGTGAAGTTTGACTGTGCCAGTTTTAAAGATGGTAGCTTTATCATTCGTTACAACAAAAATGATGCTAACATAGTTAATCAAACTTTAGGTAATACAGCAACTCAAAAACGCTAATACGGAGGTGACTATGACACAGAATATTTTGCGTAAAAACCAAAGCAAATTGCCGATGGTGATATTCTTTATTATTCTTTTTCTGCTGGAGTTTGTCGGGATAACATACATAACCTATTGTTACAATCTATACTGTATTGAAAATGGAATAGCCAGTAATTTCAGTACAGAAACATTAATAGGTGCGTTTGAATATGTTGGCAAGTCAATAGAATTTTCTAGTGACTTACTTATTAATTCGATAAAATTGCAGATAACAGAACTATGGTATGTACACCTTGTTGTTATTGGCTTAGTTTATGTTATGCTTACATCTTCAAGACAAAACCCATATCAAGGAATGGAACACGGTTCTGCAAGG
>JAXKHT010000011.1:0-2177 GCA_036549705.1 Acutalibacteraceae bacterium
ATCTCAAATACATTATTAACACACATATTAATCTTGCTGTTCTCAAAATCAGGCAATTCAGGGTTAACTATACGCTGGTCTACTGCAAGCTTTCTGCCATCAGTGGTAATTTTCAGCATATTATCTTCTCGTGGGTCAACTGAACCTGAGCGTACTCGGTCTGCACGATTACCACACTCATCTACAAAATTACGCTGTTCTGCACTAGGCTTTGCAACAACCGTTTTAAATTCTGCTTTAGGAACTGGTAGGTTCAGCATATCGGCTGTTTGTATATCTGCACATTCTCTGAAGATGTTCATTAGCTCAGGTAGGTTAAAGAACTTTGCAAACCTTGTCTTTTCTCTATACTTCTTACCTTCAGGAGCAAGCTCACTTGCTGTAACAGTAGCACCAAAGCTAGAAGCCCAGCTATCAAAATGAGCAAATCCTAGTTTATTTAATGTGTCGAACTGTAAATATCTTTGCATAGTATATAGCTCTGACATAGAGTTTGAAATAGGTGTACCGGTAGCAAACACAATGCCCTTACCACCAGTGATTTCATCAATATACCTACACTTCATCAGCAAGTCTGCTGACTTATCTGCAGATGAAGAGGTTATACCAGCAACATTAGTCATCTTAGTACGAATATACAAATTCTTAAACTTGTGTGCTTCATCAACAAAGATACGGTCAACACCAAGCTGTTCAAAAGTAACTACATCGTCCTTTGCTTTATCTTCGTACAACTCCTTCATTTTGTTCTCAAGCTTTTTCTTTTCGCCCTCTAGCTGTTTTATAGTGAAGTTTTCACCGTTCTGAGCCTTTGCTTCAGCAATAGCGTTAACAATATCGTTTATTTCTTCTTGCATAAAGGCTTCTTGTCTTTCTAAGCTAACAGGGATTTTTTCAAACTGAGAATGTCCGATAATTACAGCGTCGTATTCTCCTGTGGCAATTCTTGAGCAGAACTCTTTACGCTTATGTGTGCTAAAGTCATTCTTAGTAGCAACAAGAATGTTTGCTGATGGGTAAAGGTTCAAGAAGTCAGAACCCATTTGCTCGGTTAAATGGTTTGGTACAACAAACAGAGATTTATTGCACAAGCCAAGTCTTTTTGCTTCCATTGCACTTGCAATCATCTCAAAGGTTTTGCCAGCACCTACTACGTGTGCAAGTAAGGTGTTACCACCATACAGAGTACGAGCTATTGCATTAACCTGATGTGGTCGTAGGGTTATCTCAGGATTCATACCCGGAAACATCAGATGAGAGCCATTATATGTACGGTTACGGATTGAATTGTAGGTATCATTGTATTTCCTTAATAACTTATTTCTTCTCTGTGGGTCGGCAAAAATCCATTCTTCAAACTTATCTTGAATTTTTTCTTGCTTTTTCCTTGCAAGAGTTGTTTTTTGAGGGTTAAACACCTTTTTTTCTTGTCCATCAATCACTTTTATGTCATACACTTTAGGCGATTTAAGATTGAGAGCAAGCTCTAGTAGCTGATAAGCGTTGTAGTCCTTAGTACCGTATGTATTTCTTGCCAAGAAGCCAGTATCAGAGCTTTTACTGGTTATATTCCACTTACTGGTGTACTCACTATATGTTACATTGATTTTGAATGTAATGTATCCTGGTTGAAATACCTCGTCAATAAACTGCTTGATGTATTTAGTATCAACCCAAGTTGCACCTAAACGAATTTTAACCTCTGCTGCAGATAAGTCCTTTGGCTGTACATTTTCAAGAGCGACAACATTAGCTTTGTATTTACTGTTATTTTCGGCTACGCTTTTTGCGATGAATAGCTTTGTGCGAACGTCACCCGACAAATACTCATCTGCTGTTTGATACTCGTCTTTGTCCGGTACAGGATAAATAATGTCTGTTAAGTCAGTTATTACCTTTTCCTGTTCCAAGCCTGTTAGTTCAGCCATATATTCTATATCAACCTTACCACGCTCGTTAAGACTTACAGCTAATGCTTCAACAGAAGTTTCAGCGTGTGTTATCGGAGCATATGGTTTAATGGTTCTCTTGTAGAATATATCAGATTTACACTTCAGGTTTCCGTCCTCATCTAACATCTCAAGGGATGTAAGCAGTGGGAAAGAACTATCTTGATTAAAAGCCAGCTTATTACCTCTGCTGTTAATTAAGCCATATTTTTTAGTGAATTTTTCATA
>JAXKHT010000012.1:0-2986 GCA_036549705.1 Acutalibacteraceae bacterium
CAATAGATAATGCAACAAAAACTTTTGATTTTTCAGTACCTCTGCCACGTTTTTTACCGACTGTAGGACCTCCGATATATGTATCATCAAATTCGATTGTGCCAAATAACTGATAATTGTTATCACGTTGCTTCATAGCACAGCGAATTCTATTATTGATAAACGTTGTTCCTTTTTCATTTTTTGCCCCTTTTGGTCAATTTCTACTTCTATTTTATCAAAAGAAGTGTCCATTTAGCGGGCCTTTGCTTAGCTGACTAAAAGGGAAACCATATTAGATTATGCAGGTTCTACAAATGGTACACCTAAAAATTCTGTTACAGATAAAGCAAGGTTTCTTGCTATTTCTCCTATGTTTTCTCTTATCCACTGTGCATCTTCTGGGTTGTCGTGGTATGCTACCTCTATTAAAATAGCTGGTGCAGTGGTGCGGTTAAGCTCTGCTAAAGAGCTTGTTGCAACAGCTTTAACAGCATTGGGATCAGGATAAATAGCCTTAAAATTATCTGCTATAATATCAGCAGCCTGCTTTCCTCTAGAGCTTACGCTATTGTAATACACATCAGTACCCTTTAATGCACCTGCTAAGTTTGGTGGAGAAGCATTAGAATGTAATGCCAAATGCAAATCATAGTTACCTTGGTTAGATTGTGCTATAGCTTGTGACAAAGATTGAGAAGGATTATTTCTTCCTACTGTAATTCCGCTGGCTATAAGGTAAGGAATTAACTCGTCGGCAATTAAATTCATATAGTACTCTTCATTGCCACCGTCTACATAGGGGTTAAATTCCTGTAATGACGGACTTATAAAAACTGATGGCATAAAAACACTCCTTGTATTATGTTCTGTAAAATTAATTTAGCTTATCAACAATTTCTTTACTGGTCATTTTATTTGTCCGTAAATATCTGCCTAACATAAATAAACATTCCTTATCTTTGGTAATTGTGTTGGTTCTTTCTTCACAAATAAAGGAACATTTAAATCCTAACTCTTTTATGGTTTTTTCTGATATATTACTCATTATTCCAAATGGATATGTAAAGGCAATGGGGGTATAGCCTACATTGTCTTTAATTAAATTTTGTGCTGTGGTTATATCTTCTATTAATATTTGCTTGTATGTGCTGTCGCTTTCTCCTTTTTGCTGTCGAATACCAAGCCTGTTCTCTTGACTGTGCATATTGTAGCTATGATTTTGAATTTCTACATAACCACTATCCTGCATCTCTTTTAATTGCAACCAAGTGCAATGGGAATAAGAGGGGGCAGTTACTTCATCAGACTTTGAATACAGCTGTGAATAATATGCTATTGGAGAAATTACAGCCTTGCACTTATATTTTTTTAACAGTGGATATGCGTACAAATAGTTATTATAATAACCGTCATCAAATGTAAGCATAACGCATTTTTGTGGCAATTCTTTGTCATTATATACATAGTCAACTAATTCGTTTACTGTAACCGTAGTATAACCACAGTTATTAAGCTCTTTTAAATCCTCCTCTAGTTGATTTGGAGAAATTACATAATCCCCTTGCAGTTTTTTATCTGCTAATATACTGTGGTACATTATTATAGGCAACCGTACACCTTCCGTTGTAGTAACTGCCACTGTTTCCGGATAAAATCCGGAATACAAAGTAGTAAAGCCTATTGCCAATATAAATATCCCACAGCAAGCAAGTAATAGCTTATTAACCTTTATCTTTATATACATAGCCACACCACCGTTTCAAGCTATATATATGTGTGGAAAATTCTATTTATTAAAAAATCCAAAAAAATAATCAAAATTTATAAAATAAAACTCTTTACAAGTTGGATTAGTTGTGGTATTATATATACAAATGATAATGATTATCATTTTTAAGGGAGATTACTTATGAGCAGAAAAAATTTTAGTGAAAAAAGAGAGGCTATTTATAGCGTTATCCGCAATACAAACACTCACCCTTCTTCTGAATGGGTATATAACCAAATTAAAGAAAAATACCCAAATATCAGTCTTGGTACTGTGTATAGAAATATGTCTATGTTTGTTAAAGAGGGTTTGATTATGTCGGTAGGCACTGTAAATGGCAGAGAACGCTTTGACGGTAATACTACCCCCCACGCACATTTTGTATGCAAGGGTTGCGATGCTGTTATAGACTTGCACGAACTTGCATATAATAAAGAGCTTGATGACACTGTTTTTCTTAATACAGGTCACAGTGTTGAAAATCATGCTATGTTCTTTTATGGAAAATGTAAGGAATGTAGCAAAAATGACAAGGTCTAATAATCGCTTATATTAGGGTAGGCGTTTATAAAAGACAACTATTATTATTAAAATAAAGATAACGGAGGAAATAATTATGAAAAAATGGATTTGTCCAGTATGCGGTTATGTTCACGAAGGAGATACAGCACCAGATTTTTGCCCACAGTGTAAGGTGCCTGGTGAAAAGTTTACAGAGGCTTCAACAGGTGATATTACATTTGCAACAGTTCACGAGGTAGGCGTTGCTAAGGGTGTTTCCCAAGACATTTACGATGATTTGGTAGCAAACTTTAACGGCGAGTGTAGCGAGGTTGGTATGTACCTTGCAATGGCTAGAGTTGCAGATAGAGAGGGTTACCCAGAGATTTCTGCTGCATTTACAAAATATGCTTTTGAAGAAGCAGAACATGCTGCAAAATTTGCAGAGCTATTAGGCGAGGTTGTAACAAACAGCACAAAGAAGAACCTAGAGCTAAGAGTTGCTGCTGAAACAGGTGCTTGTGACGGTAAATTTGACCTTGCTAAAAGAGCAAAGGCACAAAATCTTGACGCTATTCACGACACAGTTCACGAAATGGCTAAGGACGAAGCAAGACACGGTGCTGGCTTCAACGGTCTACTAAAGAGATATTTTGGTAAATAATTAACATATATTCATTTAATTTAGGGGGTAACTACAATGAAAGAAAATTATATGGTATGCAACTGTATGCC
>JAXKHT010000085.1:0-16641 GCA_036549705.1 Acutalibacteraceae bacterium
AAAATACCTGTATTTGATTTCGTTTTTCTTCTGTTTTATTTAGCATTTTTATCACCACTTCCGTACCTTTATTATACCATATTTCCTCTCTGAAAACAAAAAAACAAAGCCCAATATTGGTGCTTTGTCTACAGTCTGATTCAAGGTTTAATAACCTTGATTATTGCAGGAGTATCTGCGTATATGCAGATTATTACTATTCCTTTAATTTTTCTTATTTCTGTTATGATAATTGACTATTTAACAGGAATATCATCGGCTTACATCAACAAGAAACTTTCATCCAAAACAGGTATTGTTGGCATATTAAAGAAAATTGGCTACATTGCTCTTGTATGTGTAGGAGTATGTGCCGACTATCTAATACAAACTGTACTTGTTAATCTTGGTATTGATTTTAATGTACAAACGATTTTCGGATTTATGGTAGCTATTTGGCTGATTATAAACGAATTAATTTCTATTTTAGAAAATCTTAGTAAAATGGGCGTACCTATGCCAAACTTTTTAATGAAATTGGTTAAAAAGTTGAAAATCATAGTAGAAAGTAAAGCTGATAGTACAATAGAATAACCACATATGCAAAGCCCCAAGCCTGATATAGTAGGCTTGGGGTTTATATCTTTTTGACGTCTGCACCACCATATTGTGCCGTAATGATTTGTGCTAATTTAGGATTTGGATTCTTTATGCTTACAGGGTACTGTAATCTCTTTTCATATTGCCACATTTAACATTCCTCCTCTAGTGGTGAATCCCATGGCCATGGGGCAGAAATCCAATGCCAACGGTTACCGTCATCATTAAGCTGTGTTAACGGGCCATATTGCTGTTCAAAGGTTTCTCTTAATCTTAATGACTTTTGCTCGTATTCTGCTATTTTTTTAGCTATATCCTCATTATTAGGGTGTGTATCTAAAAATAAATGAAGGTCTACCAATGCAAAATCTGCTGCAGATATTTTTCTTAATAATATTTCTCGCTCTGTCATTTTTTATTTTCACATCCTTTGAATGGTTTATTTAACACTGGGAACATTGTACCTGTAACAAAACCTTGTTCGTGTGAATATAAAGTATCATCTTTTTGAAAAGGTACATAGGCCATTGCTACAACTGGGTTTAGTGGTAATTCACTTGTGGTTGAGCTTCTATGAGGTATTTTAGGGTTTAATATATCAAGATTGTATATTTTATCAATCATATTATTCTACATTCTCCTTTCATAAATAGGCTTATCCTATAATATGCAAAAATAATAAATGTGTTAATAATCAAAACTATAGTTATCACATTCCTTGTAACTACAATTTTAATAATTCCATTGTTTTTTATATGAAAATATTTTATAATTGTCTTGTCGTTTATAATGGTTATATCTATGAATTAAGATAAAAAATAGATGGGTGGTGTTTATATGCTTCAAGATGTTGACAGCTTTTTTGATGACTATTGTTGTACCTTTAGGCTAGTACAAATGGGGATTAATAACATAAAAGGTACTGTTAAAGATTTAAACATCAACTGGATTAATGTATTTACACTTGCAAAGCAACTTAGCTTGTTTACTCTTGTAAAGGCTGGAATAGACCTGTTACCTAAGGAGCAACAACCAACACCACAAATACTAGGGACATTTAATAAAGAATTTATAACCCAAATTGTACTAGATTCTAACCAATTAGTTGAACTTGATAATATCAAGAAAGTTTTTGAAAAAAATAAAATTGATATACTTTTACTAAAAGGGGCATTTATAAAATCTATTTATCCTAATACTTATGATAGATATATGGGAGATATAGACACCTTTGTTAAAAGTGATGATTACGAAAAATCACATCAATTAATATTAGAACTAGGCTATACATTTGATACCGATAGTACTGTAGATAGGATATATATGAAAAAACCATATATATGTCTTGAACATCATAAAAGTATTGTAGACAATATTGAAAGTAAAATTGGTATTTATTTTAGTTCTATATTCAGTAGATGTTCTTTGGAGAGTGGTTACTCTCATATACATATTATGAATAAAGAGGATATGTACATTTATCTGTTAGCTCACGCAATCCATCATTTTCAATATGCAGGTATAGCACCTAGAATTGTTTTAGATTTTTATGTATATTTAGAAAAATATAAAAACAGTCTTGATATGAAATATATTGATGAAAAAATAACGGAGTTTGGCTATACAAAATTTAACAAAACTATTGTTGATTTAGCTTATAAATGGTTTTCAACTAATGGCAGTGGATTAGAAAAAGGGAATTTATTAGATAAATTTATAGCCAGTTGCGATACTTTTGGCACTGTAGAACACAACATAGGTATACGCACAGCTAAATTAACAAAGAACGGAAAACCAAGTAAAATTCGTTTTTTATATAAACTTGTTTTCCCGACATTTAATTCCTTAAAAATACAATATCCTATTTTAGAAAAGTATCCTATTATAGTACCGTTAGTTTGGGTTAAGTACTTATGGAAAAAGGTTACTAATTCACAAACAACAGCCTATTATAAAAATATAAACAGTAATACTGCTGATAAGTATCAAAAAATTATTGATACTTTGGGGTTAAACAATATAGATGAATAAGGGGTTATTTCTGTGAAAATCGGATTAAAAATAAGCGTAATAGCTGTATTTTTTATAATGCTTGCAGGTATGCTATGGGTAAGTTCTATACAAACAGTAGATATTGAATCTACTGATATTTTAAGCGTTAACAACACACCAACAGAGCCTGCATCAGAGTCACCTACAAGACCTACAGAGGCACCTACTGAAAAAGTTAAATCTGTTTTTACAAAGAAACAAATTGAACAAACAGAAAAAATAATAAATACAGAATTAGATAATATGGGGTTTAATGGAACTTTTTTAGTATCGGTTGGCAACGAGGTAATTTATCATAAAGCAAAAGGCTATAGTGACAAAGAAAAGAAAATAAAAAATAAGATTGATACTAAATATGAAATTGGTTCTTGTACAAAACAGTTTACTGCAACAGCTATAGCAAGGTTAGCTGAAGAAAAACGCTTGTCACTTACTGATAAGGTTACCAAATATGTAAAAAAAGCGACTATAGCTAAAGATATTACAATAGAGCATTTAATTAATATGTGTTCTGGTTTACCTGATTATTTGAATGAATATATTTATGCCGTAGAAACTGGTGAAAGAAAAAAGAATTCTACATTTAGTAAATCAGAATTTTTTAAGTGGCTTGACAAGAAAGAATTAATTTTTGAACCAGGTGAATATTTCTCCTATTCCAACACAAATTACTATTTGTTGGGGTTAATAATAGAAAATGTTACTGATATGAAGTATGAGGAATATATTTATAATGAAATTCTATATCCTTTATATATGGACAATTCGTCGTTAGTTATGACCGACACAGATAGTCACGGTTATTTAGACAGTGACTGGACAGAAGGTATAAAAATAGACAGTTCTTATTTCTATTCAGCAGGGGAAATGGTTTCAACTACATCTGATATGTTGCGTTGGTTAAATGCCTTTGATAATGAAAAGGTTTTGAGTAAATCAATGACTAAAAAGGCTATAAATATTGGTTCAGAAGGCTTTAATTATGGATTTGGTTGGTTTGTTACAGATGACTATTATTACCACACCGGCAATACAGAACTGTATTATGCAGTTGATATAGTAACAAAGAAAAATGATATAAAAATTATAGGATTATCTAATATCAATGACACTTCATTACAACATACTGCATTAACAATTATGAGTAAGGTTGAAACAGAGCTGTTTCCTAAAGAGAATAAAAACGAAAAATCTACTGCAAAGAATTAAAAGATGATAGAAAGGTGAAAATATGAAAACATCAGCTATTATAGTTGGAGCAGGTTCTTCCACCAGAATGAATAAGTCTGTAAGTAAACAGCTTATAAAATTAAACGGAAAAGAAACTATTTTACATACACTTTTAGCTTTTCAAAAAGCAGAAACCATTGATGAAATTATAGTTGTTTGCAGAGAGCAGGATACAGAAATTATTAAACAACTTGCAAATAAGAATAATATAACCAAGGTAAAAGCCTTTGCTAAGGGTGGCAACACAAGACAACAGTCGGTAAAAAATGGTGTTAATTTGGTCAGCAACGAAACTGACTTTATTGCTATTCACGATGGTGCAAGACCTCTTGTAACACCACAAGATATTAATCTTGTAATAGATAGTGCCATTAAACATAAAAGCTCTGCCTTAGGTGTTTATGTTAAAGATACTATAAAGGTTGTAGATTCAAACGGATTTATTTCAGAAACACCAAATAGAAGCTCACTTATAGCAATTTACACACCACAGGTATTTAGTTTAGATTTATATAAAAAGGCTATGAAACAGGCAGAAGAATGTGGCAAGGATTATACAGATGATTGCCAGTTAGTTGAGTCTTTAGGCGAAAAAGTGTTTGTAACTATTGGTAGTCCAGAAAACATAAAACTGACAACACCAGAGGATATAATAATAGCTGAAAGTTTTTTGCAGAGCAGAGGAGAATAAGAGTATGAGAATAGGACACGGATATGATGTACACAGATTAGTAGAAAATAGAAAACTTATTATTGGTGGAGTTGATATTCCATATGAAAAAGGTCTTTTGGGACATTCTGATGCTGATGTACTTGTACACGCCATTATGGACGCTCTTTTAGGTGCAATAGCCTTTGGTGATATTGGAAAGTTGTTTCCAGATACAGACCCGCAATTTAGTGGTGCAGACAGTATGCTTTTACTTAGTGAGGTTTGTAAAATTTTAGACACACAAGGCTATGTAATAGGAAATATTGATAGCACTGTAATTGCACAAGCTCCAAAGCTAAAGCCATATATAGGTGATATGCGAAAAAACATTGCAAAAATTTGTAATGTAGATATTGACCAAATAAATGTAAAGGCAACAACTGAAGAAAAGCTAGGTTTTACTGGCAGTGGAGAGGGCATTTCTGCCCATGCTGTTTGTATAGTATTTAAGAAGTATAAGGAGTATATATAATGGACTTTTTACAACTTGCAAAAGAAAGATATTCTTGCAGAAAATTTACTGACCAAAATATTGAAGAAGAAAAAATAGAAGCATTATTAACTGCTGCACAGCTTGCACCAACTGCTGTAAATTTTCAACCACAGCGTATACTTGTTTTAACTGACAAGGATATAATTAAAAAATTAGATGAAAATAAGTGTACTCGCTATACATTTAATGCACCATTAATTATGGTTGTTTGCTATGATACTGAAAAATCTTGGAAACGTAAATATGATAATTCAGATGAAGGCATTGTAGATGCCAGCATAGTTACAACACATATTATGCTGGAGGCAACTGAGCTGGGGTTGGGTTGCACTTGGGTAGGTTCCTTTGACCCAGAAAAAACAAAAGAAGTTCTAAACATTCCTGCAAATTATAAAGTAATTGCATTACTACCTATTGGCTATCCAGATGAAAAGCCTAGTTCAAATCATTCAAAACGAATTATCATTGAAGATTTTGCTTTTAGAAATCATTTTTAATAAAATTCCTTATAGTCAAAATAGTCAAATACTAAAGCTATCTAAAAAACAAAAGTATTGTCTAAAATTAAATAGCCATAATATCATATTTGGAAGTGATTATAATAAAAACACTATATATTTCAGACCTTGATGGAACATTATTAAATCAAAATAGTCAGTTGTCAGATGAAACAACTAATATAATAAATAATTTTATTTCTAACGGTGGATATTTTACATATGCAACTGCAAGGTCTCACAATTCTGCTTCCGTTATAACAAATAAATTAAACTTAAATCTACCTGTTATTACCTTTAATGGTGCTTTTATATATGATTACTCTAAAAAAGAGTATTTACACAAGGTTTTATTTTCAGATGAACAAGTAAAATCCTTATATAACATAGCAATAAACAAAAATTGCACACCACTTGTGTACACCTTTGTAAACGGAGTTGAAAAGGTATTATGGTACGACAACCCCACTTTAAGTGATGGAGCAAGATACTATTTATCAAATAGAAAAAATGATAAAAGAATGACACCTGTTAGTATCATAGATGAATCTTTTTGTGGTGATATTTTTTACATAACTTTTATTGATGATAAAGAAAAGGTTTTACCAGTGTATGAAACAGCAAACACTATCAAAGATTTTAATGTGCTTTACCAACAAGAGCTTTATCGCACTGAATATTGGTGTGAGATTATGCCTAAAATGGCTTCAAAATCTAATGCACTAACATTATTAAAAAATATGCTTGGTTGCAACAGGGTTGTTGCCTTTGGTGATTCGTTAAACGATATACCGATGTTTAACATAGCAGATGAATGTTATGCAGTAAAAAATGCGAAAAAAGAGTTGAAAGAAATTGCAACACAGGTTATAGACTATAATTATAATGACAGTGTAGCATTAAAAATAAAAGAATTGGAGTATTGAGGAAGAAAATGAAAGCATTAATAACTGGTGCCAGTTCAGGTCTTGGTAAGGATATGGCTAGAATTCTTGCGAATAAAGGCTACAGCCTTATTTTAGTAGCACGCAGAATTGACCGATTGCAAAAGCTAAAGGAAGAGCTTACAAATACTGATGTCGAAATTATACAATGTGACCTTTCAACTAGAGATGGCTGTTTTAATTTATATAATCAAGTTAAAAATTCTAATATTGATTTTCTTATAAATAATGCCGGCTTTGGGGTATTTGGCGAATTTACTAATACTAGCCTTGATGATGAATTGCGTATGATTGACACCAATGTTACAGCTGTTCATATATTAACTAAACTATTTTTACAGGACTTTGTAAAGAAAGATAAAGGCTATATCCTGAATGTAGCTTCATCAGCAGGATATATGGCAGGCCCATTAATGGCTACTTATTATGCTACCAAAAACTATGTACGCAGATTTACCCAGTCAATTTATCAAGAACTAAAAGAAAAGAAATCTAATGTACACATATCTGCACTTTGCTCTGGCCCTGTTAAGACTGAATTTATGGATGTAGCAAATGTTCGTTTTACAGTAAAGGCTTTAGAAAGCCATTATGTTGCAAATTATGCTATTGAAAAAACCTTAAAGAAAAAATTGTGCATTGTACCAGGGCTTTATATGAAACTTGGCACCTTTGGTTTAAGACTAGTGCCGGACAAACTTATGTTAAAAATTTCATACAGTATACAGCGTAGAAAATTGTAATTTCCATATTTGCCTTTTTGTATGTAGTAAAAAATTTTTCCATTGTAATAATTATATGGCATTAATTAATACTAAATACAAGGGGCTGATATTGTGAAAAAAATTACAACTTTACTGGTATCTGCGGTGGTGGTTATTTGTGGAGTAATAGGAGCAGGTGCATTTACTAAAGGAAACATTAAGGAAGTAAATGTATATAAAATAAAACCTGAAACAGTTAAGGACACTGTTATATGTTCGGGCAAAATTCAATACAAAGAAACATACGAAATTTCCCCAAAAACTGCAGGTGTTATAAAAGAAATTTTTGTATCTAAGGGGCAATATGTAAATCAAGGTGATAAATTATTTTCAATGGAAACAGATTTATCGTCACTTAGTTCTGATGTTGCTGAGAAAATTACAAAAACAATAAATAACAACATAATCACAGTTACTGCAACTGAAAATGGAACAATTTTTAGTATATCTGTTGATGAGGGAGACACCGTTGTTACAACTCAACCAGCAATTACTATTGCCAATAGCAATGACCTATGTGTAAATATGCCAGTTAGTGAAAGTAAAATATCGTCAATAAAAACAGGACAATATGTAGAAATAACAGGTAGTGGCTTTAACAAAGCCTACACAGGAAAAATAGACAACATAGATAATGTAGCAAAACAGGTAGTAACAACTACTGGAAAAGAAACTGCTGTTGATGTTATGGTTCACATTAATAACCCAGATAACAATATAAAACAAGGCTATACAGCGAAATGTACAATCACAACGAATACAAAAAATAATAGCTACATTGTTCCCTACGATGCTATTACACTTAACGGCAACAGAAAAGGCTATGTATATGTTTTTAGCAATGGAAATGCTATTGAAAAATTAGTAAACGTAGGCAACGAATATGAGAATGGGGTAGAGGTTATCTCAGGATTAAAGGAAAACGATTTGATTATTACTAATGTAGACGGAATAAATGATAATCAACCTGTTACTGTAAGCAAAGTGTTGGTGAATACCAATGGTTGAACAGCTACTTATTTATCCCATTAAAAATATATGCAGAAAAAAAGGTAGAAGCATTTTAACAATTCTAGGTGTTGCCATTGGAGTATGCTCTGTTATAATAATAAACAGCATTGGAAATTTTGGTACAGTTGCTGTTAACACAGAGCTTAACAGCCTTGGTATGGGCGGTTTAACCATAGCTACAAAAAATTCAGAAATTCCCTTTGCAGACAATGAATTATCTATTGTAAGAAATAATTCCGATATTTCAGTTGCTACACCAGTTTATCTGGAAAACTCAGATGTAACATCAACTTTTGGTCATAAAGAAAATTCTATTATTTGGGGAATTGACAGCAATGCAAAAGACATTGTATCCTTACAGCTACTATACGGAAGACAAATAAGTATGTCAGACATCTCTAACAGAAATACAGTATGTATGGTTGACCAATCCTTTGCTCAGTCTATGTACAATAAGGATAACGCTGTTGGACATAATGTTACTGTTACACTACACGGAAATACAGAAAAATTTACAATAATCGGCGTAATAAAAACAGGCAGTGGCTTATTACAGTCTGCTATGGGCAATTATGTACCTAATTTTTTATATATGCCATACTCTACTATGCAATATCTTACAGGTGCAACAAATTATAATCAAATTATAACTAAAACACTACCTAATGCAAATATTGACGTACTGGCTACAACACTTGAAAGTAAACTTAACGTTAGCAATGGAACAGATGACGGTAGCTATATTATTACTAATTTGGCAAAGCAAAAAGACTCTTTGTCTAATATACTTGGTATTGTTACAGCAATTCTTTCATCTGTGGGGGCTGTTTCTTTAATAGTTTCTGGGTTAAGTATTATGACAGTAATGCTGGTTTCTGTAAGTGAAAGAAAAAAAGAAATCGGAATAAAAAAAGCAATAGGTGCTACAAGAGGAATAACCGTTAAAGAGTTTCTTGGAGAAGCATTTATGTTATCTGCACTGGGTTGTATTGTTGGAATTATAATATCTTATTTTTTGGTTATTATTGCAACTAATGTGTTGGGTATAGCTATATCAATAAATATATCAACTGTAGCAATTACCTGCGTTTTTTCAATTATATCTAGTGTATTTTTTGGTGTTTATCCAGCGTTAAAAGCATCAAAATTAAAGCCAGCTGAAACTCTTAGAGCGTTATAATAAATTTCTATTTATATCCAAAATAAATTAATTACTATACAAACACATTGTAATGTAATATTAATATAACCACTGGATTTTCCCCAGTGGTTAATAATCTACATAAACCAAATTAATAAAATTAAAATAAAACGCAGTTCATCTGAAAAAACGCAACAAATAACATTTATTATACCTAAGCCATATATTAAGTAGGGGAGCCACTATGGAGAAATTTTGTCAACCTAATTTACCTGCAAATAATGTTACAACTGTTATTATGTCTGGGGAATATATGTATTTAGCTGAAGAATTGAATAAGTTGAATATAAATACCATTACAACTTCTCCAAGTGTCAATTTACCTTTCTTTGAAAGATACCATACAGATATGCAATGCTCATATTATGCTCAGGGGAAAATTGTTATAGACGAGGAAGCCCAACACCTTGTTAAAAAAATAACAAAGCATGGGGTTTCTGTTGAGTTATCATCTTCAATAATTAAGCCTGAATATCCACTTAATATAGCACTTAACCATTTAATTGTTAACGATACATTTATAGGAAAAGTTAATAATACAGATAAATACATACTCAAATTTTGTGAAAAAAATAATTATAAAATTATTAATGTAAATCAAGGTTACACAAAATGCTCTACAGCAATAGTAAATCAAAATGCTTTGATAACAGCTGACCAGTCAATATATAAAGCTTGCTTAAAACACCATATTGATGTATTGAAAATTGATGCTGGAGATATTTGCTTATATCGATACAATTACGGTTTTATAGGTGGCTGTTGTTGTAAACTTAGCAAAGATATAATGGCGTTTACAGGTAAAGTTTCTAAACACAAAAATTATAATGAAATTAAAAGTTTTCTACTCAACTATGGAGTTAATCTACTAGAGCTTAGTAATAAACCTTTAATAGATATTGGCGGTATTATTCCAATTCAGGAAAAATGTTGTTAAACATAATTAGATTTATCTAAACTCTTTTTCGTAAGTTGCTTATGCCAGCTTATATAATTACTTGAAGTTATAAAAAAATTATGATAAGATACTAATTAAAGAATATGGCATAGATAAGCAAAAAGTGTTAATTAGTGTCTTACCTGACTTATACAAAATATTCATTTTGTATAAGTAGCTATAATATTATACAATAAAAGCTCGCCTACTGATTGTAAGCCCACATTTGTTTATCGCAAACTAAAGGAGTATAAAAATGAATAATCAAATCAATTATGACAACGCACCTGAGATAATCAAAGAATTTTTATTTTACATAAGTACTATTAAAAATAAATCTCAAAATACTGTAAACGAATATTATTTAGACTTGCGAACATTTTTTAGGTTTATGAAACTAAAACGAAATTTAGTTGACAAAGATATTGAATTTACTGATATACCTATTTCTGATATTGATGTAAACTTTGTAGAATCAATTAATTTAAATGATATTATGGAATTTATGAATTTCAGTATTACACAACGCAATAATAGTCCAGTAACCAGAGCAAGAAAAACATCTACAATAAAAAGTTTTTTTAAGTATCATACGCAAAAAAGTATGGTACTTAAAAATGACCCTACTACAATATTGGAATCACCTAAAACTAGAAGAGCTTTGCCAAAATACTTGACATTAGAAGAAAGCTTAGAGCTGTTAAACTCTGTTGAAGGTAACTTTAAAGAGCGTGATTATTGTATTCTAACTTTATTCCTTAATTGTGGACTTCGTTTATCAGAGCTTACATCGCTTAATCTAAACAGTTTTAAGGGAACAGATAAATTGATTGTAACTGGTAAAGGAAACAAACAAAGAATTGTGTATCTAAACAATGCTTGTATTAATGCGATAAACGAATATAAAAAAGTGCGTCCTGTTGATGGTGTTAAAGATAAAAACGCATTATTTTTAAGTCGCCAAAATAATCGTATAAGTCCTAAGACTGTTCAAGCTATGGTTAATAAGTATTTGAAAAAAATAGGTTTAGACGGTGCTGGTTATTCTGTACATAAACTTCGTCACACTGCGGCAACATTAATGTATCAGCATGGTAATGTTGATATAAGAGTATTACAAGATATATTAGGTCACGAAAATTTAGGTACAACAGAAATTTACACACATTTGTCTGACAAGCAAATGCAAGAAGCATCTAACACACATCCCCTATCACAGGTTAAACAAAGGAAAAAGAATCACAACGAAAACGAACATAATTATGAATAATTTATGAATTTAATACAACCTTATAAAACAGTATCTCTATCACACAGTATTATTTGAGTGATAGAGATATTTAATTAATCATTTTCGAACTTTGATTTTAATTAGTCATAGCTTCAAATGCTTCTCTTATATTTCTAACCCCAACAACCTTTATATTTTCGTGCAATTCACTCATTTTTATATTTTTTAGGTTCTGATAAGGCAAGATAATTTTTGTAAAGCCAAGTCTTGCTGATTCTGAAATTCTAGCTTGTGCTTGAGAAACACCACGAATTTCTCCGGCAAGACCTATCTCACCAAATGCTAAGGCGTTTTCTAACAGGGCTACATCTTTTAAGCTACTTATTAATGACATTGCTACTGCTAAATCAACAGCTGGCTCATCTAATCGTAAACCACCAACTACATTAATATATGTGTCTGCACTTGAGAAAAAATATCCAGCTCTTTTTTCAAGTACCGCCAAAATTAGATTCATTCTGTTATAATCAAAGCCAGTTGACATTCTTCTTGGATTTCCAAATCCTGAATTTGTTACTAAGCCTTGTATTTCTGCCAAAATTGGTCTAGTGCCTTCCATAGCACAGGCTACACAGGTACCTGAAACATTTTTAGGTCTACCTGACAAAAGCATTAAAGATGGATTTTCTACCTCGCTTAAACCACTGTTTGTCATTTGAAATACTCCTATTTCGTTAGTAGAACCGTATCTGTTTTTAATTGCTCTTAATATTCTATAGGACATTTGCTTGTCACCTTCAAAATGAAGAACAGCATCTACAATATGCTCTAAAACCTTTGGGCCAGCTATTGCACCATCTTTATTTACATGACCAACAATTACAACTGGTATTTCTAATGATTTTGCTGTTTTCATTAGGATATTAGTACACTCTCTAACTTGAGTTACGCTACCAGGTGACGATGACAGCTCAGTAAGATTCATTGTTTGTATTGAATCAATCATTACTAAATCTGGTTTTTCATTTTGTATAATTTGTGAAACTATCTCCACATCTGTTTCTGTAACTACATACAGTTGGTCACAATCAACCCCTAATCTGTCTGAACGCAATTTTATTTGTCTCTTTGACTCTTCACCAGATACATATAAAATTTTTAATTCATCGCCTAACGCATTGCATACCTGTAGCAAAATTGTAGATTTACCAATACCAGGGTCACCACCTAATAAAATTAGTGAACCTTTAACTATTCCGCCACCTAAAACTCTGTCAAACTCATTTAACCCTGTCTTATATCTATCTTCATTTTTAGTATCTATATTACGCATAGACACAGGTGCAGAGTAGGAACCTATTATTTTCTCTGACTTTTGAGAAAAGTTCGAAGAGGCTTTTGTTGTATTTT
This sequence comes from Acutalibacteraceae bacterium, assembly GCA_036549705.1. Classification (GTDB taxonomy): domain Bacteria; phylum Bacillota; class Clostridia; order Oscillospirales; family Acutalibacteraceae; genus CAG-964. The sequence continues at coordinate 13,062 of JAXKHT010000085.1, forward strand.
TTATTTCTTCTTCCATAGTGTTCCACTGGTTACAGCCTTGGCACTTCCCTACCCATTTTGAGGATTCCCAGCCACACTCTGTGCATACATATACGCTTTTTATCTTAGACGCCATCAAATTCACTTCCATAAAAATAATACGTTGTTATTATATCAAATTGATTTATTTTTTACAATAATGATTGTTATGCATTGTAAGTTTCATAAAAGTTTTATAAAATGAAAAAATATCCCACATTATTACATACTGTAACTATGAAACAGCAAGTAAAATGTGGGAACAAATTTATTATTTAGCCTTTATTAATTTATTTGTAAAATTGAATAGATTAGTTTTCTCTACTACTACATAAACAAAAGATGCAGAAACACAGCCAAATACACCTTGTATTGCATTTCCAAAAACATTTGCTAACGCACCCGCAAAATCGTAATAGAAAACTTCTAATACAAAATAACCACCAACCATAAAACACTCAGCAACAAAAGTTGCAAGTATCATAAACAATAGTTGCATTTTAAAATTTTGTTTTTTTCCTAGGTTAGAAATATAATACACAATTATTGCCATAACAGCTTTAATAACAAAGGTAAACGGTGCATATATCGTGTAACCTAAAAATATATCAGCAAGACAAGAACCTATTCCGCTGGCTAAAGCACCAAAAACAGGGCCTAGCATTACTCCTGAAAGAGCCACAAAGCAATCTCCTAAATTTGCATAACCACCAGTTATTAAAGGAACAACTAAAACAGAAGTTGCCACACAAATCAAAGCTGCCATTAGCCCTGAAAACACCAGTGCAAATAAATTGGTTTTTACATTACTTTTTGACTTCATAATTATTACCTCTTTTCTTACAAATCTAAATTTCCGCAAAAGTTAGAATTTAGATAAGTATCTAATTTATAATAGGTTGAATTTTTCACTATTATATTCCTACATTAATCATTTGTCAAGAAAAAATCAACTATAAAATCCGCATACCATTAGTTGTTTTATAATGATATGTATGATATGATATTAAAATCGAATTTAACTAAAAAGGGATTACAAATATGAATTTAAGAAATAAAGATATTTTCACATATAAGCCAACTGTAATAATATTAGCAATAATTACAGCTGTTACTTGGGCATTTGCTTTTCCATTAATTAAAATAGGTTTTGAATTATTCCAAATAGACAATTCAGATACAGGTGCCAAAACACTTTTTGCAGGTGTTCGTTTTTTTATTGCAGGAATATTGACTTTTATAATATCCAAATTTAGCAAGTGCAACTACTCTTTAGGTGGAGTAAAATGTATAAACCTGTTAGTTTGGTTATCTTTAATTAATACAACCTTCCATTATTTCTTCTTTTACATTGGATTATCAAATCTTTCAGGTTCTAGGTCATCAATTATAGATTCTCTAAGCACTTTTATTTTAATTATATTGGCTTGTATAGTTTTCAAAGATGAACATTTAACCAAGAAGAAAATTATTGGATGTTTATTCGGATTTTTAGGAATATTTTTAATTAATATTAATTTTGATGCTAACAGTACCTCTGCTTTTACTTTGCAAGGTGATGGTATGCTTTTTATGAGTTCACTATGCTCTGCGGTGGGTGGAATATTAACAAGAATAGTAACAAAGAAAGTTAATCCATTAGTCGCTACAGCCATAAGTCTTACTTTTGGTGGATTATTATTAATTATACTGGGTATTTGTATGGGCGGTAAAATTACAGAAATAAATTTAAGCGGTTTATTTATTTTACTGCTGTTGGCTTTGGTTTCGACAGTAGGATTTTCATTATATAACAAGCTAATAAGTTGCAATCCTGTTGGCGAGATAGCAATATTTAATTCTTTTATACCTATATTTGGAGCGATTCTTTCTTGTATTATCTTAAAAGAGGAGTTCTATTTTAGATATTTTCTTGCAGGAATACTAGTAATAATTGGTGTGTTTATAATTAATAAAACTTCAAAAAACAATTCACCCAACTTAACAAAGCAATAGTATAAATTAACTAAAAAAATATACAATATATTTGTATTGTTGATAAAACCACTGCAAGTAGTGGTGGTTGTTTTTAATTCCTACTAAATTAGTATAAATTTATATTAAATATGGTAATAACTATTGAAATTATTAAATTTAAAGTTTATAATAATTCTTGCAAAATATATTGTAAAAGGATTAAATATGAAAAACGTAGAAATTTTTACAGATGGTGCTTGCTCTGGTAACCCTGGACCTGGTGGCTGGGGTGCTATTTTAAGATATAATACAGTAGAAAAAGAAATATCTGGTGGAGAGCCTAATACAACTAATAATCGTATGGAGATTACAGCAGTTATAAAGGCTTTAGCTTTATTGAAAGAACCTTGTCAAGTAACATTATATAGTGATTCGCAATATGTGTGTAATGCACTTGAAAAAGGTTGGGCTAAAAAATGGAAAGCTAACAACTGGATGCGAAATAAAAAAGAACCTGCACTTAATCCAGATTTATGGGAACAGCTATTACAAGTATACGACAAGCATACTGTTAAAATAGTATGGGTTAAAGGTCATGCTGGTCATCCGGAAAACGAGCGTTGCGACAGACTTGCTGTTGCACAAGTTAAGAAATTTTCTTAATAAGTAACATTATATAATATATTATCTAAAAGAAATAAAGGAAGTGATTTAATGAGTAAGATTTATGCAGATAATGCTGCTACTACTGCCCTATCTCCAAAGGTACTTGGCGATATGATGCCTTATCTTACCACTATATACGGAAATCCATCTAGTATGTATTCTTTTGCTAATGAAGCTGAAAAGGCTGTATATCAAGCTAGAGAGGATATAGCTAATGCTATTAACGCAGAAGCTAAAGAGATATTCTTTACATCTGGTGGTAGCGAATCAGACAACTGGGCTATTAAAGGTGTAGCAAGAGCTTTAAAAAATAAAGGAAAAAATCATATAATAACCTCTAAGTTTGAACATCACGCTGTATTGCACACCTGTGATGCTTTGAAAAAAGAAGGATTTGAAGTAACACTGCTAGATGTTCATAGTGATGGCTTAGTTAGACTAGAAGAGCTTGAAGCTGCTATAAAAGATACAACAGCAATAGTAAGTATTATGTATGCCAACAATGAAATAGGCACTATTCAGCCTATTAAAGAGCTTGGTGCTATATGTAAAAAACACGGCGTAATCTTCCATACAGATGCTGTACAGGCTATGGGTAATGTTCATATTGATGTTAAAGAACAAAATATAGATATGTTATCTATGACTGGACATAAGCTACATGGTCCTAAGGGTTGTGGTGCTTTATATGTGAGAAAAGGTATTCGCCCACAAACACTTATAGATGGCGGTGCACAAGAAAGAGGTATGCGTGCTGGTACAGAGAATGTAGCTGGTATAGTTGGCTTAGCCAGTGCTGTAAAACGTGCAGTAGCTACCATAGATAAACGTACTGAAAAATTAACAAGAATGCGTAATAAACTTATTGATAGCCTGCTAACAATAGAGCGTAGCCGTCTAAATGGTGACAGAAATAAGCGTTTACCAGGTAATATAAATA
>JAXKHT010000086.1:0-12029 GCA_036549705.1 Acutalibacteraceae bacterium
ACTATTGGTGGTGCAATAGGTATGTATGTTACTATGCATATAATTCACCATAAAACAAAAAAATTAAAATTTATGCTGGGAATTCCTCTAATATTTTTTGGAGAAATTTTACTTTTAATAGGTATATATTTTTTATTTAAAGGATAATGGTCATCTATGAAAGAGATTATTTTAACATTTACTGTACCAAATGAATATAATGACACACAAGCAAAATGGTTTTTACGAAATTACTGTAATATTTCTGTAAGGCTGTTAACTGCGTTAAAGCTGGTTCCACTTGGGATTTCCAGAGAAGGAAAATTGCTAAGAGTAGTTGATAATGTCTATGCAGGAGATAAAATAACAGTAAAACTGCCGGAGGATAACAATGAAATAGTTCCTGTTGAAATGCCACTAGATATTTGTTATGAAGATGACCACATAATAGTGCTTAATAAACCACCATATATGCCTGTACATCCTACCCATGACCATGTATATGACACACTTGCCAATGGATTAGCCTATTATCTTAACAGTAAGAACGAACATTTTTGTTTTCGTGCAATTAATCGCATAGACAGAGATACAACGGGATTGGTGCTAATAGCAAAACACAGCTATGCTGCCTCTAATTTAGTTAAAAATGTAAAAAAAACCTATGTTGCTGTATGTGAGGGTATTATCAATGAACAAGGCACTGTAGATGCTAACATATCGTTATTAGAGGGACACACCATACAACGTGTTGCAGGCACTATAGATGGCGTTAAAGCTGTAACCCACTATAAGCCTATTAAATACAGTAATAATCACACTTTGGTTGAGTACGATTTAGAAACAGGTAGAACACATCAAATCAGGGTACATATGTCTTATATAAATCACCCACTGGCAGGGGACGATATGTATGGTGGCTCTTTAGAGTGTATAGAAAGACAAGCCCTCCATTGTCAGACAATTACCTTTACTCATCCTGTTACCCATCAGGTTATTACGGTAACAACTCCATTACCAGAAGATATGCAGAGTCTTTTGTAATTTATAGTAATTTATAATAGAAGCATAAAGTAAATTAATGCACTTGTCTTATATGTTGAATTTCTATAACTAAAGTGATATACTTATTTTTGTTGTGAAAAATATATGGGGGATATGTTGTATGCAATTTTGGACAGAAATAAAAGAGTCTGATAAAAAGAAGATAATAACTTTATTTTCCGTAGTTTCGGTTGCAATAGTAGCTATTTTTTCTGCTGGCTTTTTTGTTAGCAATAATCTTGTAAATGCAGAAACTACTGCTGTGCTTTCAAAGGCTGATGAAAATAAACCTGTTATGGTTAGAAAAGTAGCTACAGAACCAACAGAGTCCACAGAACCACCAACAGAATCTTTACCAACGGTTATAAAATTAAAGGAAGAAACAATTTTTCTAAAGGTTGGCAAAGAATATAAAATAGAATTAGATAAAAATCTAAAACTTTCTTTTACATCTGATGTTACAACCATTGCCAAAGTAGATGAAAAAGGTGTAGTTACCGGTGTTTCTGAGGGTACTGCGTTAATTACTTGCATAGACAAAAAAAGCAAATCATCTGCAAAATTAAAGGTTATAGTATCTGAACCCATATATCCTGATAAAATAGAGCTAGATAAATCATTCTTTACAATGACAGATATAGGTGAGCTATTAAAGCTGACAGCTACTCTTACACCAGCTACAGGGATAACTGAAACTGACGTAGTATGGATGTCATCTGATGAGTCCGTTGCAACTGTTGACAATGGTCTTGTTAAATCGGTGGGCGAGGGTGTAGCTACAATTACAGCCTATACAGCTAACGAACTTTCTGCTATTTGCGAAATATATGTTGAACCTACAATAAAGTGCCAAGAATTATATTTAGATTACATAGCCTATGATTTTACAGGCCCACAAACAGAGTCTGTATTATTAACTCCAACTGTTTACCCATTAAATGCAACAAACAAGGCTGTAAAATGGTATACAACAAACAGCAATGTGGCTGTTGTTGATGAAAATGGCAACGTTACAATAGTTGGTGATGGTAGCTGTAATATTGTATGCTCTACTACCGACGGTACATATTTATCTGTTGAATGTGCTATAACTGCAACTGATACTATGGTTGAGCCTACAACTCAAGGAGAAAGTAGTGTATATGTTCCTGTAAATCCTATTGTTGCTGACACTGTTATAGAAGAAGCATATAGATATGTAGGTGTTATTCCATATGTATGGGGCGGTACAGATTTGGCAACAGGTGTTGATTGCTCTGGCTTTATTTGTGCAGTTTATCAGCGTTTTGGTATAAATCTGTGGGGAGTAAGAACAGATTTATATTTGGCTGGAACAGAGGTTGCCTCTATAGAAGAGGCAAAAGCTGGTGACATTTTATGCTACGAAGGTCATGTTGCTATATATGACGGAAACGGTGGACGAGTACACGCCTATGACGAAGGCTATATGATTATGCACGACTACAACATAGATGGCTACTATACAATACGACGTATAATTGAGTAAATTTTTATGTAAATATATTTTATATGAATTTGTGTTGTTTTCGTAGAAAACGGAGGTTTTGCTTAATGGCTAAGAAAATATCGCTTTTTCTTTGTTCTGTTATTATGTTGCTAATGTTACCTATTGTTGGTTGTAGTGATAATACAGATGTTAAGGATAATGGAAAAATAAATATAGTTACAACAATTTTCCCTCAATATGATTTTACCAGAGAAATAGTTGGTGATTATGCTAATCTCAATTTATTAATTCCCCCTGGTGGTGAATCTCACACTTATGAGCCTACTCCAAAGGATGTAATAAGTGTTGAGGAGGCAGATGTTTTTTTATATATTGGCGGAGAAAGCGAGAAATGGGTAGAGAAAATATTAGCTTCTGTTAATACTAAAGATATGCAGATAGTTAAGCTGATTGATTGTGTAGAAACAGTTTGTATAAAGGAAGAAGATACTCATAATCATAGTGGGGAAGAACATCATCACTCTATTGATGAACATATTTGGACTTCACCATTAAATGCAATAAAAATGGTAAATACTATTTGTGATGCAATCTGTAAAGCAGACAATTCTAACCAAACAATATACACAAATAACGCAAAAGACTATATTGAAAAGCTTAATAAATTAGATACCACATTCAAGGAAATAGTTGTAAATAGTCAGAAAAAAGAACTTGTATTTGGTGACAGATTTCCGTTAATTTATTTTACTCAGGAATATGGTTTGAAATACTATTCAGCTTTCCCAGGCTGTTCTACAGAAACTGAGCCTAGTGCATCAACACTTGCTTGGTTATCTAAAAAAATTAAAGAAGAAAGTGTTCCTGTTGTTCTTAAAATAGAGCTTAGCAACAGTACAGTTGCAGATACATTGGCAAGTGAAACCAATACAAAGGTTATGACTTTCTACAGCTGTCATAACTTGACAAAAGAACAATTTGACAACGGTGAAAATTATATTTCTATGATGAATAAAAATATTGAAACATTAAAAATTGCACTGATATATAATGGTGTAGATTAAATTTTAATAATAGCTAATAAACAGAAGCAGATAACGACAAATGTGAGTTATCTGCTTCTGTTGTCTTATACAATTATAACATTGGCTTTACAACCATATTTCTTTGTATCACTAACATTAATAGTTAAGCATATTATGTATGTAGATAAACTTGTATAATGTTAAGAGGTGATAAATTTGTTAAGGCAGTTTATAATGCTTTCGTCAGTAACACAGGCTATGAAAGCAAAGCAGTTGTTAAAAAAACAGGGTATTTATTCAGAAGTTGTTAAAACATCTAGATATTCTACTAAAAAGGGTTGTGGTTACAGCATTGTGTTATATAAAAATATTGAACAAGGGGTTCAAATATTAAAAGAAAATGGAATAGAGATATTAAATATAACAGGGGAGGGGCAAAAATGATTTATTTTGATAATTCAGCAACAACCTATCCTAAACCAAACTCGGTTTACTCTGCTGTAAACAATGCTGTAAGACAATTTGGTGCTAACCCTGGTAGAAGTGGTCACTCAATGTCATTAAATTCAGCAAATCAGGTTTATAAATGTAGAGAAAGGGTAGCAACATTTTTTAATGCTAAAAATATTGAAAATATTATTTTTACGCCAAGTTGTACCTATTCATTAAATATGGTAATAAAGGGGTTGCTAAATAAAGGTGACCATGTAGTTATATCTAATTTAGAGCATAACTCAGTTGTAAGACCTTTACAGCAATTATCTAAAAAGGGTGTAACTTATACTGTTGCAGAAGTGGTAAACGGAGATTTTGAGAAAACCGTAGATAATTTTAGAAAGGCTATTAATCAAAATACTAAATTATTTGCAGTAACCCATACTTCTAATGTTACAGGAGATATTTTACCTATTTCCAGATTATCAGCTTTGGCACATCAGTATGATATAAAAATTCTGGTTGATTCAGCCCAGTCTGCTGGTGTACTTCCTATTGATGTTCAGGATTATAACCTTGATTATTTAGCTGTAGCAGGTCATAAAGGGTTAATGGGTATAATGGGTATAGGTGTACTATATGTAAAGGATATAGATACTTTAGAGCCTTTAATTTGTGGGGGTACAGGCAGTAGCTCTTTAGAAGCAACACAACCGGATTTTTCACCGGATAAGTTTGAAAGTGGAACTTGCAATTTATGCGGTATATGTGGGTTAGAAAAAGGCATAGACTTTGTAGAGAAAATAACCACAAATAATATTTACAAACACGAATTTATGTTGCTTTCCTATTTATATAACCAGTTAGAAAAATTAAAGGGAGTAACCATATATACAAAAAAGCCTGTAATGAATTATAATGCACCTGTTCTTTCTTTTAATATACTGGACTTGCCAAGTGAGTATGTAGCCGAAATTTTAGACAAAAAATATAATATAGCTGTAAGAGCAGGGTTGCATTGTTCTCCATTGGCACATAAAACATTAAATACAACCAAGCAAGGCACTGTTAGGGTATCTTTATCTTACTTTAATAATAAAGCAGAAATAAATAATCTAATAATTGCCATAAAAAATATTTTAAAAAATCATATAAAAAAATAGTCCAAAAGTAGTGTACATTTCTGAAAAGTATGTTAAAATTATATCGTATAACTATAATCTGTTGTGGATTATGTTCATAAATTTTAATATTACGAAATGGAATGAAACTTAATGGATAGAATTATATTGTGGCTTCAGTCCTTTTTATCTATAATAAAAACTTTTGATGCAAGAGATATTATTGACATTTTTTGTGTAACACTGGTTATCTATTTTTTAATTAAATTTATTAGAGATACCAAAGCTGTACAACTATTAAAGGGAGCAACTTTACTAACATTCTTATATTTTATCTCTACTGTATTAAATCTTACAATGTTTTCAGCTATTCTAAGAACCTTTATGGAATTTGGTGTGCTGATTATTATAATCATTTTCCAACCAGAAATTCGTAGAGCATTAGAGAAAATAGGAACCGGAAAATTTTTGAAGAAGTTTGGATTTACAAGTCAGGACGATACTGAAAAACTAGCTGAAGTTAAACGTAAAAATGTAAATGATGTTGTGTCTATGGCTAGAAGTTTTAGCAAGAAAAAAGTGGGAGCTTTGGTGGTTTTTGAAAGAGAAACCAAGCTTGGAGATATTGCAAATACAGGAACAATAGTTGATGCTACATCTTCTGTTTCTCTGTTAGGTAATATGTTTTTTAATAAAGCTCCCCTTCACGACGGTGCAGTAATTATAAGAGACGGTAGAGTATATGCTGCTGGCTGTATTCTGCCACTTACCAGAAAAAATGAGGATGTTGATTCTAACTTAGGTACCAGACACCGTGCCGCAATAGGTATGAGTGAAGAATCAGATGCAGCTGTTGTTATAGTTTCAGAAGAAACAGGTACAATATCATTGGCTTATCAAGGCAGACTAAGAAGATTGGAAGATGCCGACGAGCTTTTACAATGTTTAGAGCCACTTATTGTCCCTGAATATGCAAAAGCTGATTTAGTAGACTACATACCTATTTTCTCATCAATCAGAAAGGACAAGAAAAGTAATAATGGAAAAGAAAAAGAAGAAAATTAATACAAAAAAATTGTTTAATAATTCTAAGTTTATTATGATGATTTCTTTTGTTCTTGCTTGTATCTTTTGGGTTGCTTTTGCTTCCGGAACCGACGAAGAAACATCTATGCTGGTTACCGATATTCCTGTTACTATTGAATTGCCTGAGCAAGCTAAAAAAGATGGGTTAAAGGTATATAGAGGTGGAGATATTACTGCAACTGTACAAGTTAGCGGTAATAGACTTACGGTTGGCTCTATATCAAAATCAGATATTCAAATAGTTGCTCAAAATACCAGTAGCATTACAACAGCTAATACCTATGCATTAAGTCTTTCTGCTAAAAAATCAGGTGTTAAAACTGACTATGAGATAGTATCTGTTTCCCCATCAATTATAAACGTTACAATAGATAAAGAGCGTATCCAAGAGTTTACAGTAGAAGATAATATAGATATTTCTAATGTTAAATTACCAGTGGATAATAGTAAAGAGATTATAGATTACTATTTATCAAAGCCGGTAATGTCAAACAATACCGTTACTGTAATAGGCCCTGAGCAAGAAGTTAAGGAAATAAGTAAAGTTCAAATATCAGATACAATAACAGGCGAGCATAAAGCTAATATTAATAAAAAATTAAGAATACAGTTATTGGACTCTGGCGGTGAACTAATTGAAAGCGATTTGCTTTCTGTTACTCCTGAAAACGTTGACATTACTATACAGGTACTTCCAGAGAGAGAAATAAATATAATCCCTACATTTGTAAATGTACCTGATGGTATAGATGTAACTAAAATTGCTTCTGTTAAGCCGTCTAAAATAACTATTGCAGCTGAGGAGGCTAGATTATTAGGATTTGACAAGATAGATTTAGCTCCTATAGATTTTAATAATCTTGACCCTACCACAACTCAAATAACTGAAAATATCGTTTTACCTAACGGATTTATAAATATTAGTAACGAAGAACACGCAAAGGTTACATTAAATTTAAGTGATTATTCCTCTACTGTGGTAACCATTGAAAATATCCTACCAGATTCTGTACCAAGTGGTTATTCTGCGGAAGTTTCCACAAAAACATTGAATATTTCAGTAGCTGGCCCTAAGGATATAATCAACGAAATAACTCCAGATGATATAAAAGCCTCTGTTGATTTAAGTGGATTAGCAAGTGATTTTGAGGGTTCACAGGAATTACCAGTAACCATAGATTTATCATCATTAAATAAGTGCTGGTGTTTCAGCGAATATACTGTTAATGTTTCAGTTAAGAAAAATGAATAAATCCCTTTTTATTTATTAAACTTAAAATCCCACCCTGTTATATTGCAGAGTGGGATTTTCTATCTCTTATCCAAGTATTAAGGTAACAGTTATAACAGACATTATTATTCCTGTTAAATCGGCTAATAATGCACAGGGTATTGTATAGCCTGTTTTATTTACATTTATACTTCCAAAATACGTTGCAATAGTGTAAAATGTTGTTTCTGTAGAACCCATCATTACACTTGCTACTTTTCCAACAACTGAATCTGCACCATTTTCAGTTAGTATATTATTTAATACTGCTAATGCACCACTGCCACTTATGGGTCGTATTAAAGCAAGAGGAAGAACCTGGCTTGGAAATCCTAAAGAACTGCATAATGGATTTAATGTTTCCGATAACCACATAAAAATACCACTGTTTTGCATTAAAGAAACCATTAACACTAATCCAATAATAGACGGTGCAATAGTTAAAGTGGTTTTCAACCCTTCTAATGCTCCTGCTGTGAACTGAGTAAAAACAGGATTTTTTTGAATTACCCCTGTTATTAATATTACACCTATTATAAATGCTATTGATGCAGAACCTATAAATTCCATAATATCACCTGTTTATTTGTTTTTATTGGTACAAGTATATATTAATTTAGTTGCCATAATTCCAACAAACAAGGCTACTACTGATGAAATCCATATACAAGTAATTATCTCCATTGGTGCATTACTACCAGCTGATACCCGTAAAGCTATTATTGTTGTGGGAATAAGTTGAATTGATGATGTGTTCATTACAACAAATGTAGCCATACTTTTGTTAGCTGTTTTATCTCCCTCATACATTGCGGCAACAGCCTTTAACCCTGCCGGGGTTGCGGCGTTACCCAATCCCAACAGATTTGCTGTAATGTTTACACTAACCGAATTCATAATTTTTTCGTTATTTTTATGCTGTGGAAATAAAAAATTTAGTATTGGTCTAAATAAAAAACTCAACCATTTTGTTATACCGCAGTTTTCTGCTACAGCCATAATACCACTCCATATGCTTATAGTTCCTGCTAGTGTTAACAACAGTTCAACTGAGGTTTTACCACTCTCAATAATACCATTTCCAATGGCGGTAGTATTGTTTGTTAATAAGGAATATATAATGGCTGTTATTATTAGTACTGACCAAACATAATTCATCATAAAGCAACACCGTAACAAAATATTTACAAATAATGTGATGTGATATGTTGACAAATAAACCAGTATTTGGTAGTATATTACTAAGGAAATACATTTTCCTACATAACACTACTATTTTACAAAATTTATAACAAGGAGGAGAAAGTATGGCAAAGATAACCATTAAAACAAGTGCGGCTGGTCAGATTTGTATAATAGACAGCCTTGGAAGAATAGTTATTCCTTCACCACTTAGAAAAGCCTACGGTCTTGAAAAAAATGAAGCAGTGGAGCTTATGGCGTTAGAGGATGGTATTCTTATGAGAAAATACCAACCGGGCTGTGTTTTCTGTGGAAACATTATGGGTCTATCTATGTTCAAGGAACAGCGAGTTTGTGATGACTGCATAAAAGAGATATTGCAAAAAGGTGAGCAACAAGAGTAAACTTGTATTAAAAGCTGAAAGGTTATTAATATAAGTACGCCTGTTGTGTACGCTATGTTGTGTTGTATACAACATCTTTATACAATCTTCTACATTGCAAACGCAATTATAAACAACTGTATTTTATCCAGTAGTTAATTGAAGATTAGTATAATATATTTTCATAGTCAATAATATATGACAAAAAGTTGCAGTGCTTAAACAATAGCACTGCAACTTCCTATTTTATAACAACAATTCCATTTTTATATTCCATTCCACACGGCTTTACAGCATTTGTAAATGTATAATAAATATCACTGCTCTTTATTTCAAAATTAATCATTTCTCTGTCAAATTCAGAAAGCTGATTTGGTAAATTACTTATTTTTGTAATAATAGGAACCTTTGCTGTTTTCTTCATTTTTGTTAAAATTTCAGTTCCTTTTTTGTTAAAGCCTAATATTCTGATATAACCAGGTAACCTAGTTGTGTATTCCTTTTTTATTCCAAGGAATGATGAAAGAATTAACCGCCTAATTCGTGCGTGAGTATATCTTTTTGATTTTGTCATTTCTATTACTTCATCTATTGTAGATGCGTTTTGTACAGCATTATACAATTTGTATTCTAGTCCCTCGCTAATGTCTGCGATACTTCTAAAATATTCTATACTAAAATTTCTTAGCATAGTTAAAACACCACGCTGGTTATTTGTAAGCAAAGCAATATCGTTGTTGACAATGGCTTCTTGTAATGTATCATAGCTTTTGTCTGGCAAAAATTCCATACAATTATTGTTTTGTTGAATCAATTTGCGTATGTTACTTGCACTGGCAAATTTGGAAGAAATAAATTTACTATTATGACTATCACCTTGTCTGGTAATTGTAGAAGGTTCTATTTTGCAATCTGGGTTATTTTTCATAATCTCGTTAAGAGCTTTAATATATTCAATTCCTAAAACATTATTTGGAGAAGCTATAATTTTATGAAATGTATCATTACCTAATGCAAGTGCGGTATTTGAAAGTGCGTTGGGATAGCTAATTCCTTTTGAAATTTCAGCCTTAAAATACTCCTTAAATGTTTCACTTGTTGACAATTCACTTACGCTTTTAAGTTTATTTATATCTCCACATTCACTGCCAAAAGCTAGATAATCTATACAACCACTTAAATATGCAATTTGCACACCACCACGGGCAAAATTTTGAGCATTAGATACAGCATAGGGGGTAGGTAATTCTAAAACTAAATCTACACCACATTCTAAAGCCATTTTAGTGCGAATATTTTTAGGCAGTATAGCAACATCTCCTCTTTGTACATAATTGCCACTCATAATAGCAGTTATATGTGTAGCACCTTGTTTTCGGCATTGCTGAGTTAGATATTGATGACCTTTATGAAAAGGGTTAAATTCACTTATAATCCCATAATTGTTCAAAATTAAACTCCTCATTTCTTATTATTGAATATACAGAAAATTGTGAATTATGTAATAAAAAAAGGTTGAATTTGTTTCCTATTTGTACTATTATATATTAGTAATGGTGTGTATTGCAACACATAACTTAAAATATTATGCAAGGAGATAATGCAATATGAAAATTTTAGTTATTAATGCAGGTAGTTCATCTTTGAAATATCAGCTTTTTGATATGGATAATGAGAAAATGCTTTGTAAAGGTAACTGCGAAAGAATAGGCTTAGATAAAAGTCTTATAGGTCATAAAACTAGTGATGGCAAAGCTATAGAAAAACTAGTTGATATGAAGGACCATAAAGAGGCTTTTATGCAGGTTAATGCTATGCTTACAGACAGTGAATATGGTGTTGTTGCAGATGCAAGCGAAATTTCTGCAGTTGGTCATAGAATTGTGCAGGGTGGTTCAAGATTTAGCAAAAGTGAGCTTGTTGATGAGAGCGTAATAGAGGGAATAAGAGATTTAATTCCACTTGCACCATTGCATAATAAAGGTCATGTTCAAGCTATTGAGGCTTGTATAGAGGTGTTTGGTAAAGAGCTTCCTCAGGTAGTAGTATTTGATACAGCATTCCATTCTACTATGCCTCCAAAATCATATATTTATCCAATTCCTTATGAATATTACGAAAAATATAAAATTCGTAGATATGGCTTCCACGGTACTTCTCACCGTTATATAAGCAACCGTTGGGCAGAGATTACAGGTAACTCTCTTGAAGGCACAAAGATGATTACTTGCCATTTAGGTAATGGTTCTTCTATTACTGCTATTCAAGACGGAAAAGTTATCGACACAAGTATGGGTCTTACTCCACTTGATGGCTTTATGATGGGTAGTCGTTGTGGTACATTGGATCCATCTGTTGTAACATACATTCAAGAAAAAGAAAATCTTTCACCACAAGAAACAAGCGATTTGCTTAATAAGAAATCTGGTCTATTAGGTATTTCAGGTGTTTCCAGTGACGATAGAGATGTTACAAAGGCTGCTAGTGAGGGAAATGAGAGAGCAATACTTGCTCACGAAATTCTTCACCACGAAATTACTAAGTTTATCGGTGGATATTATATAGCACTAGGTGGCTGTGATGTTATAATATTTACAGCTGGATTAGGCGAAAATCAGGCTCATCACCGTCAACATATTTGCGATGCATTGGCACCTTTAGGAGTAAAAATTGACCCTGCATTAAATGATGTAATGATAAAGGGCAAGGAAGGCAAAATTTCAACTGAGGATAGTAAAATAGCTGTTTATGTTATCCCTACTAATGAAGAACTTGTTATTGCAAGAGATACAAAAGCTATTGTAAGTCAGTTATAATTTTCTTTTCTGGTTATTGCTTTAAGTCCGCAAAATATGAAAGAGTAATAGCGTTAGTTAATCTGTTACACAAATCGGTGAAATGGCGACGATTAAACGATAGCAGAATTCGTCAAGGTACATCTGCAAGTTTTTCTTAGGTAAGCCGTGATAGGTTCCAAGAATAAAAGCGTTGTCATTGCCAATTATCATATGAAGCCAATGTAACATTCCAGCGTCA
>JAXKHT010000087.1:0-4841 GCA_036549705.1 Acutalibacteraceae bacterium
GGATGAATACTATAGCATTAATCTAGCAGAAGAAGTTAAGCGTGGTATGCTTGAGCGTGTAACTAGAGGCGAAGCTGTAAGCGTTGCCCCTTTTGGGTACAAAATGGTGGATAAACAGTTGATTATCAATACAGAAACTGCTCCTATTGTTAAAATGATATTCAATGAGTATATATGTGGTTCTAGCAAGACACAACTAGCAAGAAAACTAAATGAGTTAGGGATAAAAACAATCCGAGGAAACAACTGGGACAACCGAGGGATAGAATACCTATTAAATAACCCTGTATATATCGGCAAAATCCGTTGGACGCCAACAGGTAAAACAAGAAGAAATTATAACAACCCTGACACAATGATTGTAGATGGAGGACATGAACCAATTATTACAAATGAAGTATTTGAAAAAGCAAAATCAAAATCAAATGAAGTTTCTAGAAAATACCCCAAATACGCACGCACTACCCCTTGTGATTTTATGTTAAGAGGTATATTGCGTTGTAGTAACTGCAATGCAACTCTTACTATGGCAGCAGGCGGTAAATATCTTCAATGTCATAGATATAACAAAGGTCAATGCCAAGTTTCGCACAGCATAGCAATAAATAAAATAAATAAAATAGTACTTAGTGCTATAGAAACTTCTTTTGCTACAGGGGTTTTTATGCTAGAAATAAAAAGCAAGCCTGTTGAACAAGTTACAATAAATTATTCTGAATTAATTGCAAAAGAAGAAATAAAACTAAAACGAGCAAGAGAAGCATATGAAGCAGGCGTTTATGACCTTTTAGAGTACTCTGAAAGCAAAAAAACAATACAAGAAAGAATATTCACATTAAAAAACCAAATGGCACAACAGCCTGTTGTAGATACGAACACACTAAAAAAGAAATTTATAGAAAAGCACAAAGAAACACTACAAAAATTGAAAAGCAATGATATTTCAGAAACTGATAAAAACGAACTAATCCGCACATTTGTTGACCATATTGTTTTTTCTCGTTCTACCTGTTCGGTTTCTGTTTATTTCTATATTTAATTTTCATATCTTTTTGGTTTATGGTGGCCCTGACGGTGAATTAGCGGCATCTTTACGCTATCTATCACAACGATATGCTATGCCATACCCAGAATTAAAAGCAGTATTGACTGATATTGGTACAGAAGAACTTGCACATTTAGAAATGGTTGGTGCTATAGTTTATCAACTAACAAGAAATTTAACACCTGAAGAAATAGAAAAATCAGGTTTCCAAACTTATTTTGTAAACCATACAACAGGTATATATCCTGCTGATGCTAACGGCACACCTTTTACAGCTGCTTATATTCAAAGTAAAGGTGACCCTATAACAGACCTGCACGAAAACTTAGCCGCAGAACAAAAAGCAAGAACAACCTATGATAATATTCTTAGATTTTGTGATGACCCAGATGTTATAGAGCCTATAAAATTTTTAAGAGAACGAGAGGTTGTGCATTATCAAAGATTTGGTGAAGCATTAAGATTGTTAACAGACAAATTAGATAGTAAAAATTTCTATGCATTTAACCCTAGTTTTGATACTTGCAAAAAGTGTAAAAATAAAAATGCGTAATACAATAGTATAAAACAATATATAACAGTTCAATAATTATGCGATTAATACAAAAATATTTTACACAGCTGTACAGATAACCTAAAGACTTACTGCTGCGCAATTAATAGAATAGATGTAATTTGGATGGGGCTGTCTCACTAAGCAAGTGAGACAGCCTGATTTTTTATGCAAAAAAAGAAGGAGACTTCGGTGAAGAAGTCTCCAAAATGGTGTATAATGTAATTACGACAAAACAAAACCACCATAAAGGATTGTACAACAATGAGCAGAAGAAATCAACTGGTAATACCACTAAATTTAGAAAAAGTCGTAGAAGTAAGTTCAAATGTGAGAACACTAGATGAGATATGCGAAAGCTTAGACTATACAAAACTGTATAACGCCTACAAACGAAATACACCAAAAAGAAAAGCAGACCCGGTATCTTTGTTAAGGTTCTAGTTTATGGGTATATGACAGGATATTACTCTTGCAGAGAAATAGAAGAAGCCTGTAAAACAAATATAAATTTTATGTGGCTTTTAAACGAAGCAGACACCCCTGACCATAATACCATATCAAGATTCAGGAACGGCAAAGCAAAAGAAGTTGTAGATGATTTATTATCACAACTTGTGGTAAAGCTCAAGGATATGGGTGAAATAGAATGTAAAAATCTTTTTGTGGATGGAACAAAGATAGAAGCCAACGCAAATAGATACAGTTTTGTGTGGAGAAAAACCATTGTAAAAAACAGCGAGAAGCTTGAGATTAAAACCAAAGCCTTACTTAAAGATTTAAACGAAAGATATACAAGAAACTTTTCTGATGTATACGAAGCATTTGAATTTCTTTTGAAACAAAAAGAGAAGTATAACGTAGAATTTGTAAAAGGCAGAGGTAAGAGAAAAACTCAATTGCAAAGAGATTTTGAAACTGTAAAAGAAGTATTAGAAAAATCAAAGAAATACAACGAATATAACAGCCTTTTTAAAGGTCGCAACAGCTTTTCAAAAACAGATATCGACGCAACTTTTATGCATATGAAAGAAGACCATATGAAAAACGGTCAGTTAAAAGCTGGTTACAATGTGCAGATAGGTGTAGACTCTGAATACATAGTAAATGTAGGTTTGTTTTCGGAACGTTCTGACCAATTAACATTAATCCCATTTTTAGAGGATACTGAAGAAAAAACAGGAGTCAGGTATAAAGAAATTGTAGCCGATGCAGGCTACGAAAGCGAAGAAAACTATGTATATTTAAATGAACATAATCAGGATAGCTACATAAAGCCATCCAATTACAAAACCTCTAAAAAAAGAAATAAAAGACCATATTCCACAGAGTGTTTTATTTACCACGCTGAAACAGATAGCTATACTTGTCCCGAAAATCAAGAATTGAAGCCTTTATATACACGAAATGCCAAAAGCAAGTCTGGATATATTTCAGAGAAAACTATTTATGGTACATGTAAATGTGAGAGTTGTCCAAACAAAAGCTTATGCACAAAATCTGATAAAGGTAGAACCATACAAAGAGCTAAGGTGTTTGCTGACTTCAGAAACAAATCATTTGAAAACATTACCACCCCTAAAGGAATTGAATTGAGAATGAATCGTTCTATTCAGGTAGAGGGTGCCTTTGGCGTGCTTAAACAAGATTACGGATTCAGACGATTTTTAACAAGAGGCAAGGAAAATGTCAGCGTTGAAATGTTACTTCTTTGCTTCGCTTTCAACATTAACAAGCTTCATAACAAAACTGCCAAAAACAGACGAAGAACACATCTTTTTGAAAAACTAATAGCTTAGATAAAGCAACTTAATATTTTTCAACAAGAGGTAGCAATACCTCAGCTTTGCTATGCAGTTTTCCACATCAATTTAAAAACTTGAGTGCTATTTTGTCTGCTAAATCACATAATTTAAGGGCTGCTTCACTTTCGCTAGTGAGACAGCCCCTTTCTTACATAGGTCATTAACAAACGAATACCTTGTATCCGTGGGATATGATGACATACTCCAAAGATACAGGGTACTGCACTTAAGTTATTGAACCGCCGTGTACCGAACGGTACGCACGATGGTGTGAGAGGTCGGCTACTCAACTAATGGGTAGTTTCCTACTCGATTGCCATTCTGTTCATTCCTTTTTTGTTCTTTATTTTATTATCTGGTTATCCCTTTAAGTCCGCAAAAGCTGAAAGAGCAACAGCGTTAATTAATCTGTCACACAAATCGTTGAAATGGCGACGATTAAAACGATAACAGAATTCGTCAAGGTACATCTGCAAGTTTTTCTTAGGTAAGCCGTGATAGGTTCCAAGAATGAAAGCTTTGGCATTGCCAATCATTGTATGAAGCCAATGTAGCATTCCAGCGTCAGGATTATATACACCATGTTCATGCTTGTAGTCCTTAAGTGCAGGAATATAGCTACGATAACCGTCACTGATAATTGTTGCTTCAGCTTGGATATTGGCTTGAGCGAATTCTTTTACAGACCTATGTTGAATATTATTGGTTATCTGCATCTTCAAGTACTTTGGATGAGCGTTTTTATCAATAGATAATGCAACAAAAACTTTTGATTTTTCAGTACCTCTGCCACGTTTTTTACCGACTGTAGGACCTCCGATATATGTATCATCAAATTCGATTGTACCAAATAACTGATAATTGATATCACGTTGCTTCATAGCACAGCGAATTCGTTTAATCATATACCATGCTGTTTTGTATGTTACATCAAGAGTTTTTGAAAGCTGAACTGCAGAAATACCACGTTTATCCTGAGTAATAAAGTAGAATGCCAAAAACCACTTTGTCAAAGGAACGTGCGTGCGGTGCAGAATTGTTCCTGCTGTTATAGATGTTTGATGATGGCAATCATTACACTGGAATAGTCCATTTGATAATTCGCAATAATGGAGACTTCCACACTTAGGACATACAAACCCGTTTTTCCATTTCTTTTGAAAAAAATACTCTCTGCATTTCTCATCGCTTGAAAACCTCTTTGCAAATTCTATTATTGATAAACGTTGTTCCTTTTTCATTTTTTTGCCCCTTTTGGTCAATTTCTACTTCTATTTTATCAAAAGAAGTGTCCATTTAGCGGGACTTTGCTTAGCTGACTAAAAGGGATAACCATATAAAATAATAATATATGCGGAACTGGAAGTCAAAGAACAGATTTGTCCTTGTTGTGGTGGCAAAACCAAGTTAATACACGATTATCGCAAACAAATAATAA
>JAXKHT010000088.1:0-10308 GCA_036549705.1 Acutalibacteraceae bacterium
ACATTGTTGTCCGCATTAACAACTGTTACGGTAAATGCAGTTAATGAGTCGAATCATACTATTTCAGGTAACCAAACCTTTACTATGTATGAGGATGAAAAAGGTATTCATTTTGTTGGCCCTACAGGTAATGAAGCCTTTTCTAACCAAGATGTACCTACCTCGCAAGAAATATCTGACACTTACTTTTCTAGCAAAAAAGAACCAAGTAAGGCGTTAAGTCAAGGCAAAGCGGAGGGGGAAATTTCAGAATCATTGCCTGACAATGTGGATAATAGCCAAAGCTCCTATTTCCCTAAAATTGGTGACCAAGGTCAGTTAGGCTCTTGCACCTTTTGGGCACAGGTGTATTATCAATTTACTTACACAATGAATAAAGAGATGAATCGTCCAACAACAGCTGAAAATACTTTTTCTCCACAATGGTCATACAATGTTGTTGCTGGCACAGATGAAATGATTGGCCCTTACTATTCTACCTATGAGTTTATGAGACGACAGGGTAATGTGCTTATTAGTCAAGTACCTTATGATTTAAATGTAAGTTCTTTTTATCCAACAGAAGATGTATGGAAAACATCTACAAAGTATAGATTAAAAAAATATGAAAATTTAGAAACTGTGGGTTCAAAAGATAGCCAAATCACATCTGTAGATGATACAGACCTTATACAAATAAAAACAGCCCTTAATAATGGTGATGTTCTTGCGTATTCTACTCATATAAATAGCTGGAACTCTACCAAAATTAAAAGGGCAGATAATTTAACAGAGAATAACAAATATGTAAATGAATATACAGTAAAAAGTATGACTGGTAAAGAGGGTGGTCACAGAATGACCATTGTTGGCTACAACGACAATATTTGGACAGATGTAAATGGCAATAATGTTGTAGACAATGGAGAAATGGGAGCTTTTAAGATTGCAAATTCTTGGGGCAATGGCTATGGAAATAAAGGATTTATATGGGTGGCTTATGATGCGTTAAATCTTGTTTCCAGTGTAAAAGATGTTGAAGAAGATGCTACCAGAGAACAAATATTTTCTGAAATTTCAAGAATAGAAGTATTACCATATAATACAAATAGTAATCTTTATTTAAAATATACCCTTAACACCTCTGACAGAACGCAAAATGTTGTTAGCGTAACAGCTGAAAAAGATGGCACAGAATTTACATATGGGGCTTTGTCTAATGAATATACCGGAGATAAATGTGCCTATGATGGTTCAACTAATGCCAGTGACGCTACAATGGTGTTTTTGCTTAATAATGCAGTTAATGATATATCATCAGAAAATTTTCACGATTACAACTGGAGCGTTACCGTAAAAGATACCAAAAATGACGGAAACATATTTACTGTTAAAAATTTAGAAATTGTGGACGAAGCAACTAACAAATCCTATAAAGCATCTAATATTTATCCAATAACTTTAGATGGCGAAGAAAAGACTGTAGAGCTTTCCCATACATCATTAAATCACGCAGTAATTTATTACAGAGGCTACAAAAATCCTGTAATTAATTATAAAACTCCTAATGGAAATTGGATTGCAAGCAAAGGTATAGCTATGGAGGAAAATATAGAAAGGCGTGGGTATGTACATAAATATGTTGTTGATTTAGGTGCCACAGACCGAATAATGCTTTATTTTAGCGATGATAATGGTAATGTTGATAATAATAAAGGTAAATATTTCACAGCATATAAAGGGTTAAATTATTATGTAACAGAAAATGTAGCAGAGCCTATAACTGTAAATCTTACAAATGAATTTAATAGCGTTGCAGATGTAGATTTGTGTAGTGTTTTTGATACGAAAGTAAGTGGTGGCTATGCTCCATATCAGTATAATTATTTAATCGAAAATTTACAAACAGGTGAAACTCTTGCAGAAAGTGAGTACAGTGACAATTCTTCATACAGCTATTATTTTAGAAATACTGGTGAATATAAAGTTACGGTAAATGTAATGGACTATTCCAATACTGTAGTTTCTAAATCATCAAATATAACAGTAAAGGAAATACCATTTGAATTTACACAGCTTACTTGTACTCCAAAGGCTCATATTATGGTAGGAGATGAGGTTGAGTTTACAGCCATTACAAATTTTGAGCATATAAGAGCTTGGGGTAATTTATATAATAAATACGATTTTACTATAAAAAGAGATAATCAAGTTTGTTATACTACAAATGTAAAATCAAGCAAGTACAATATAGGACTTATGACCAGTACAGTAAAATTGTTGTACACTCCAACTGTTGCAGGTTCCTATTCCCTTACAATTTCATCAACAGAAGGAAAGGGGCAGTATGCGGAAAAAACAATAAACTTTAATGTTGCAGAATATAACGGAACAATAGTAGGAGATGCTAATAATAATAAACAAATAACAGCCGCAGATGCAATTCTAATTATGAAATATAGTATAAGGCTTGTAGATGAAAATGAGATTTGGTTACCACTTGCTGATTGTGATAAAAATGGTAAGGTGGATATTAAAGACGCTATATGCGTATTAAGAAGGGTGGTAGGTGCAAGTAATTGTGCGTCTGCTGGACAGGTAAATTACAGAGAACCTGCAACAGAACCACCTACAGCCCCTCCAACAGAAGCCCCTACTCAGCCACCTACCAAGGTTGAAGAAAATATTGTAACATTTACAAACTCATTAAATTGGGGTGGTACAATATATTGCTACTATTGGTCAGATTCTAATAAATCTATGACATCTTGGCCAGGAAAAGCTATGACAGCATCTGGTACTAATACAAATGGTAAACCTATATACACATTTAAGGTGCCAGACAATGTTACTTATGTTATATTTACAAATGGTAGTATTCAAACTGTAGACATACCATATAAGGGTGGAGAAATAAAATATTATCCAACTAAAGCAATTTCTAACGGAAAATATGATGTAGAAGTATGGTAACATTAAACCTTTATAGTTAACCCCACAAAAAGCAACAAACCAGACTATTGGCGTTAATGCAAATAGTCTGGTTTGTTTATATCTGTTTAGTTTATATATTACCAAAGGCTTTGCTGTCTAAATAACCAATGGTAAATTCACCCCAGCTGTAATTCATCATATACTCACCTGTATAACTATTGATAATTTCCTTATCTCCATTAAGAAATTTATAATAATCACAGTCGATTTTTGATGTGTCTACAGATAAATGATTATATCTTTTTATTACTATATCGCCAACACCCTCATTATTAAGAGTTTTCATCATTGTGGCAATAATTGTTTGTAGTTGGTGTTGTAAAGAGGACGTGTATTCTTTATCTTCATATAATACAGAGGCCAGTTCTTTCAAAGAACACCCTGTACCATTTTTGTGAACTAAATATGCGAATAATTCCTTTGATTTTGCACGAGGAAAATGCATTGGCACATCATTTACATAAACTTCAAAGTTGCTGAATGTTTTTACCTTTACCTTTGGTCTAGCTTCTTCTACAGGGTAACGCAAATTAGATAAAGCTGTAAGTACATTTTTCTTTATAGCAGGCTTCATAATATAACCACTTGCATAAACAGAAAATGCATCTAAGGCGTATTCTGAAAACCCTGTAACAAATATGATGTTAGTCTTTTCATTAATTTGTAATAGCTGACCCGCAAGCTGTATGCCTGTCATATTGTCCATTTCTACATCAAGAAAAGCTATGTCAACAGTGTTTTTTCTGGCATATTCCAAAACAGCCTTTGTGTTTTGAAAGCTGGAAATTTCTGTATTAGGTAAACATTCCCCTAATACCTCTACTAAATCGTTAAGGGCAAATATCTCATCATCTACTGCAATAACTTTCATTTGTTTTGCTCCTTTTCTTTGACATAATTGTGCAAATCTTAATTAATTTTCAAAATCATAATTAAATTTCTTTTTTGTTTTTGGTATTGTCATATATACAGTAGTGCCAATGTTTGGTGTACTGTTAAAAATTAAACTACCTTTGCACATTGATTCTATTCTGCTTCGCACATTTTCAATACCAATGTGGCTTCTGTTATCGTCTTTTTCCATAGGTATTGTTGTGTCCATACCTATTCCATTATCGTGAATTTCTATTATGTAGTTATTACCATATTCTCTGGTGCTTATGGTAACAGTACCACCCTCACGACGTTTTGTTATACCGTGGCGAATAGCATTTTCTACAACTGTTTGTATTGTAAGAGAGGGTACTTCAAAGTCTGTAACTTCAATTTCATACTCTACATTTATTCTATCACCAAATCGCTTTTTTTCAAGAGAAATATAATTTTCTACATGCTCCATTTCTTTTTCAAAAGGAATAGTATTGTTAAGTGTTAAAGAATCCAAATTACCACGCAAATATGTTGCAAATTCTGTAACTGCCTGTTTTGCTGTTTTAGGGTTAATGTCACAAAGCTGACGAATAACAACCAGTGTATTATATAAAAAGTGAGGTTGAATTTGGCTAAGCATTACAGAAATTTTACTTTGCAACAGTTCGTTTTCCATTTTCTTGGATTTTGCTGCTTGTACAAAATTCTTTTTTGCTACTGTCATAATAGAAATAAACTGAATTGTAGAATATATAATCATACTTATTTCAAAAACAAAGCCTGCATATGTATCAGTTATAGATTTATGAAGTAATTCTATTATTGCAGAAATGCAAAGCATAAGTCCTGAAATTATTCGAATTGCAGAGCTTAGTCCTTTTTTTTGCCTGAAATTTATAAATAAAAATAATATCATAAATCCAAGTGTCATTATTCCTGGTGCTATTATGAAGTTTCCAAAATCTACATAATCAGTTACGCCAGTTGTCTGACCAAAAATAAATGTAAGTATTACACCAGCCCAAATGTAAGTAAATATGTTCATACCTTGTTCCAAAAATCTGTTATCAAAGTATGTTTTCATATACGCAATAAGAAATTGCAATATTAACAAAAGATTAGTAAAACTTATTATATTAACAAGAAACCCGTTTTCAAAAACAAGGGTTATAAAGTCCATATTAAACATAATTGCTAAAGCAGACGAAATCATAAACAGACCACAAGAAACATTATTAAATGCAATAGGCGATTTCATTGCTTTTAAGGCAATAGCAACAGTGGTTAAGGCTAATCCCATTATTAATACAATTACTGCACCAATTATAGGTATTAGATCTCTTATTAATAGATATTTTATTAAATCATAATATGACCCCTGACAAATATTTCCTAGGAAATCATTCAAATATGACTTTGAAAATGTACTGTAACAGGATTTTAATTGTATAGTTATTTCGTCCTTAGGGGTAATACCAGGAGAGATAAAATGCGACCACTCTTTACCTGTGGACTTGACAATACTGGGGTGAGAATTCTCACCGCCATATGTATCTATTAGCTCACCGTTTAAGAAGATTTTAGCTGTGATTTTGTCTGCTAAAAAATTTACTTGCACACCCTTTAATATTTCTTTTTTAAATCTAAGATGAAAGGTTATGTCTGATATGTTTCTTGGCTCTATATGGTAATCCGCATCAATATCATAAGTCCAATTTACAGAAGTAGTTTTATACCGCCCAGTAAAAGGAATGTGTTGAATAGCTGTGGTTTTAGGACTACATTGCTGTGATATAGTTAAAATATACATAAAAAAGCACAATGTAAATAAAATAAGAATTGTATATAAAATATTAATTGTTGTTGGTTTTTGAAATTTAACTTCCATATATTATTTTTCCTTAAAATTTGTTACCTTTATTTTTTAGTCTGTTTTTGATAAAATTTCAGCAGATTTTACACAATAAATATATCACAAAATGTTGTAATTTGTAAACTATTTAAGAAAAATAGACTAAAAGCCATTGTAATATTATTTGGTTTATAGTAAAATAAGTAACAAGTGTATTATTAGTTTTATATGTGTGAGTATAAACAAATGTATGTGATGAAAATATACAAATTTATTGTACCTTTTGCAGTATGTTATTTGCAGTTGTAGGTTAGGAGGTGGAATTGGCAATGGAAATTGAAATTGAAATTAGTGATAATTATGTTGTTTTAGACGAAAATGGTTATGACACCAGATATTCCAAAGGCTTTAGTGAAAAAGAATGTAACAGTAACAACATTCAGTATAAACAGTTACAAAAACAAATGGTATATAAGGTTATGGAAGCCAATACTGAAGATAGCAGTAATATTGCCCCAGAAAATTCAAATAATTCCAATAATCTAACAGAAACAAACAGTCAAGAGTCAATGCCAATTACCACAGTAACTGCTGAGGATTCTATAGAAACTATTAACCCGATATTAGACAGCAATGCCACAGACCACTACGCTGAAATTAAGAATGCTTTCAATGATAAAATATCAAAGCTGAAAGTAGCAATGGTATCTGATAAAATTTTGAAAGAGCTTAACATTTCTTCCTCTAATGTTGATACGATTGATACAGTTGACAAAAAAGACAATGTTGATACCTCACTTGCAAAAAATGTTGAAGAAAATACAGTTGATGACAGTATTTGTGACATTACAAGCGATTCCCTTTGTGAAAAACCAGATGATATTGATAAAACTGAAGATTTACCTACAAAAATAAAAAAGTCAGTAACTAATGAACTGGTTGAAGCTATAAGCAAAAATTTAGTTAATAATACAGGTTCCGAAATTGATGCTATTGAAAGAATTTTATCTAAGGGTGGATTAGATGTAAATCAACGCTTCCAAATTTTATCCCATCTTTCTACAGATAAGCAATTAACTACCACAGACAGGGTGGTTTTGGTATCTGAAATAAATAAATCATCAAGCCTTACAAGAATGGATAAAATTGAAATTTTAGAGGGTTTGCTGAAAAATAATGTTATAAAAACTGAAAAAGCTAAGCGTTATGCAAGAAACAAGATTGCATTGTTAATTAAAGCTATTAGCAGTAATTTGGTTATGACATATAACTATGCTTCGGAAAAGGCACAGCGTAAGCATAACGTATTAGTTACAAAACAAGCTGAAAATAAAACAGCAAATAAAAATATTCAAGAAAATATACATCTTGAACAGCTACAAAAAGAATTAAAAGAAAAACGGTCTGTATTAGAAAGTGTTGCAGATATATTGTTTGACTATTCTGTTACAGCAGAAGAAAAATTACAGGCTATTAATAACATTGTTTGTGATGTAGTCAAGCCAGAAAAGAACTTTACTCAAGTTATGGTTAGCTCCCGTGATTATTTCAAATTTGGTGCCGGTATTAATTGTAATGATGAATCTTTGAAATTAACCTTACCAAGTGGCTATAAGTTAGACTCGAAATTTTCAAAGGATTTCTTGTTGGCTTATTCTACTGAGGTAACAGATTTAGAAAATACAGAATATCTGTATCAATCTCCGTTAGTTCTTAATATCGAAAAAAAGCCACTATTACAAGGTGATGATTTATTAAACTTCTTTAATAGTAATATAGAAGAATGTAACGAAAAAAACCTTACCTACAGACAATCTGTTGTTGGTAAATGCCCTGCGGTAATTAAATATAAGAAGAACAGTAACGAATATAAAATTTCTGTTTATAATAAAAATCAGATGTATACTTATATGTTTACTTTCCAATTTAATATTCCTACCGTTAATATGCAAAGTGTTGTAAATCGCATTTTGTTCAGTGTGGTTTTTAAGGAGGGAGAATAATGCCTTTTGATTTTCCTATCCTATATTATATACAGGAAAATTTAGTTTCTCCTATTCTTAATCATATTATGGTATTTGTATCCTCAATAGGCGAATATGGTATTGTATGGTTACTTTCTGCCTTTATTATGCTTATTTTCAAAAAAACAAGAAAATGCGGTGTTTTTATTATATTTGCGTTGATTCTTGCTTTTATAAGTGGGGAAGTAATAATTAAAAATGTTGTAGGAAGAATAAGACCTTGTTATCAAGATTTGTCAGTATATATGCTGGTAGAAAGACCTAACAGCTATTCATTTCCGTCAGGTCACTCGGCGTCTTCTTTCGCTGCGGCTGTAGCAATATTTATAAATTATAAGAAAATAGGACTTTTCTCATTAATAGTAGCTGGACTTATAGCTTTTTCAAGAATGTATCTGTTTGTCCATTTTCCGTCAGATGTATTTGCAGGAATAGCTTTAGGTGTAGCCTGTGCTGTTATAACAGCAGTAATATATGAAAAGTTTTTTTCTCATAGATTTAGTGAATCTATAGGGTAAAATAAAAAAGTTTTGCCAAATAGTTGGGTGAATGTGGTTGTAAATTATAAATTTAGAAAGTTTTTGTAAAAAACAAGTTTTGTAGGAGGAAATTATGTCCGATAGATTAAAAACAACGGCTTTATTTGATTTAAGCCACACTATTGCAGCACCGCTGTTTGAAAAGACCACATATCCTTGGGAGGTTCTAAACCATATTGGTGAGTTTATTATGGCTATAGGCCCAACACTTCCAAAGGAAAAATACGACCAAATTGGTGATGATATTTGGATAGCAAAATCAGCCAATGTAGCTCCATCTGCATTATTAACAGGACCATTGATAATAGGTGAAAAGGCAGAGGTAAGACACTGTGCCTTTATAAGAGGTAAAGCTATTGTAGGTAATAATGCTGTTGTTGGTAATTCTACAGAGCTTAAAAATTCCATATTGTTTGATAATGTTCAAGCACCACATTATAATTATGTTGGAGATTCAATATATGGATATAAAAGTCACACAGGTGCAGGCGTTATTGCGTCTAACCTTAAATCAGATAAAAGCAATGTTACAGTTGAAATAGATGGTGAAAAAATAGATACAGGCTTAAAAAAGCTTGGTGCAATTCTTGCCGATAATGTAGAGGTTGGCTGTAATTCTGTGCTTAACCCTGGTACTGTGGTAGGCAAAAATTCAAATGTTTATCCGTTGTCAAGGGTAAGAGGCTTTGTACCAGAGCAAAGTATTTTCAAAAGAACTAACGATGTTGTAGAAAAATATATGCCTGTAATTGACCTTGAAAATTAAATTATATATTTATTAAGAGTAATAGCCACAAAATTATTTCAAAAAATGCTTGAAATAGTTTTGTGGCTGTGTTATAATACTTAGGCATTACGCACGTTGATGCCCTTTGCTAGGTGCTGTCAGCCATTGGCAGTGGGCAATATTACAGGCACAACGGAGGATTATAACCTAAGGAGGATTATTAAAATGGCAGTAGTATCAATGAAACAACTTTTAGAGGCAGGCGTACACTTCGGTCACCAGACAAGAAGATGGAACCCTAAGATGAGCGAGTACATTTTCACTCAGAGAAATGGTATCTATATCATCGACCTACAGAAAACAGTTAAGAAGCTAGAAGAGGCTTACAACTTTGTTCGTGACATATCAATGGAAGGCAAAAGCGTTCTATTTGTTGGTACAAAGAAGCAGGCTCAGGATTCTGTTAAGGAAGAGGCTGAGAGAGCTGGTGCTTACTATGTAAACGCTAGATGGCTTGGCGGTATGATGACAAACTTCACAACAATCCAGAGAAGAATTAACAGACTAAAGCAGCTTCGTACAATGGAAGAGGACGGCACATTCGATCTTCTACCAAAGAAAGAAGTTATTAAGCTAAATCTAGAGATTGAAAAGCTAGAGAAGTTTATGGGTGGTATCAAGGATATGAAGGAGATGCCAGGTGCATTATTCATCGTTGACCCACGCAAGGAGAGAATCGCAGTAGCAGAGGCTAAGAAGCTAGGTATTCCAATAGTTGCTATTGTTGACACAAACTGTGACCCAGACGAGATTGACTATGTTATCCCAGGTAACGACGATGCTATCCGTGCAGTTAAGCTAATTGCTGGTACAATCGCTAACGCTATCATCGAAGGTAACGAGGGTAAAATGGGTGCAGCTGCTGTAGAGGAAGCAACAGAAGAGGCTACAGAGGAAACAGCAGAGTAATTCATTTATTGATTTTATGTTTACAGGGCATATTTTTGCCCTGTAAGTTTATGCTTATATAAGATTATACAGAGAGGATTGATCATAAATGGCATTTACAGCTAAAGATGTTAAAGAACTAAGAGAAAAAACTGGTTGCGGTATGATGGACTGTAAAAAGGCTCTAACAGAGGCAAACGGCGATATGGATAAGGCAGTAGACTTTCTAAGAGAGCAGGGTCTTGCTAAGCAGGCTAAGAAAAGTGGTAGAATTGCTGCCGAGGGTGTTGCTTTTGCAAAGACAAATGCTGACTCAACAGTTGGTGTTGTAATCGAAGTTAACGCAGAAACAGACTTCGTTGCTAAAAACGCTGA
>JAXKHT010000089.1:0-1958 GCA_036549705.1 Acutalibacteraceae bacterium
CTTTTGTATACCTGTTAATGTGTCGTATAATTTTTGGGAGATTGGACCCATATTTTCCATACCACTTGGGAAGCAAATTTCTTTGCCGTGGTCAACAATTTTACCAACAGGAGAAATAACAGCAGCAGTACCACATAGACAACATTCTGCAAAATCAGAAAGCTCGCTTAGGTAAACTTCTCTCTCCTCTACCTGTAAACCTAAATATTTTTCTGCAACTGTCATTAGAGAGCGTCTAGTGATAGAAGGTAAAATACTTGATGATTTTGGAGTAATAACCTTATTATCTTTAGTTATAAACAAGAAGTTGGCACCACCTGTTTCCTCAACCTTTGTACGAGTTTGAGGGTCTAGGTAAAGATTTTCGTCATAACCCTCTTTATGAGCTGTAACAATAGCGTGAAGGCTCATAGCATAGTTTAGACCAGCTTTAACATGACCTGTGCCATTTGGTGCAGCTCTGTCAAAGTCGCTTACTTTTATTGTAATAGGCTTTGCACCACCCTTAAAATAAGGGCCAACAGGAGTTGCAAATACTCTAAACTGATATTCTGTAGCTGGTTTTACACCAATAACAGGGTTGCTACCAAACATATAAGGTCTTAGGTATAAAGAAGCACCAGAACCATATGGTGGTACATATTCTTTATTAGCTCTTACTGTAGCCTTAACAGCTTCTACGAATTTTTCAACAGGATACTGTGGCATTTCAAGTCTTACACAGGTGTCTGCCATTCTTTGAGCATTAAGGTCAGGACGGAAACAAACAATTCTTCCATCTACTGTAGTATATGCCTTTAAGCCCTCAAAACAAGTTTGAGCATACTGTAAAACGCAGGCACATTCACTTATGGTAATCATATCATCTTCTGTAAGTATACCTTCGTCCCAATTACCATCTTTATAATTTGATACAAATCTTTTGTCTGTTTTTCTATAGGCAAAACCAATATTTGCCCAGTCTAGATTTTTCTTTTCCATATTTATTCTCCTTTACAACCTATTGATATAGGTTAGGCTTTTCTATAATTTCGTTAACTACTGTGTCTAATACTGTTGCTGAATAGGCAGGAGTTATAATACAAATAGTATCTGCCCCACTTCCAGAACCAGCAACACAAACAACAGGTTTATCCTGTTTAAGAAGCCCTGCGTCATTAGCCATAAGGGAAATTTCAACACAAACCTTAACTCCCTGACCAAGCATACGCAGTGAATCAGCAATAATTTCTACAGGATAAATTCCTGAATATTTCTTAGTTAGTCCCCTTTCACAGCCACTAAGGGCGTGTGCGGCGGTGACGACATAGGCTCCCCTACTACAAAGTTCTTTATAAGCGTCATCTGACATCTCTTTTATACCTTTGCCGTAGGCACCACAAGCAGTTGTAACAACCACTAATCTGCCAGTATAGTTCAACTTATCTATAACATCAAGTGTAACCTTAGCAGTATTACCTGTAGTAGAGGCAATACACAAATCAAGATTTCTTTCTACAGCTATATTAACTGCTTTTTCAAGAATATTATTCATAAACTACCTCATTAAATTCATATAAGAACTTTATATCTTTACAATGTTACTTATGATTATACACTTTTATACAAAAAAATGCTAGTAATTTATGAAATTAATTCAAAAAAAATATCTATGTTTTTTATACATTTTTCACTAACAGTAAGGAATATATAAATATTTCCATAATTTATGTACAATTTGCAGTTTATAAGAAAAAATACATAATTTTTTATGCCTAGTGATACTAAATTTTCTTCTATATTCATTTTTCTTCTATTTCAATTATAAAAAATGGCTCTATAATAAATGTTGGGGTAAAGAAAAATAGAGCCTAAAAAATAATAAAAAATAAGGCATATTTTGAAAAAATCCTGTAAAATGAAAAGCGAGAAAACTACCATTTTCAGGAGGTCAAAATATGCCTTACACTAATTTTACA
>JAXKHT010000090.1:0-7040 GCA_036549705.1 Acutalibacteraceae bacterium
ACGATTTTTAGCTCGCCTGTGAAATAGTCAAACTGTGTCTGAACGTATGTAAAGCCGTTGATTCTTGAAATGATGTAAGCAGCATCTTTACCAAGACCGTTAAGGATAACCTGTAGAGGCTCTTTTCTAGCCTTGTTAGCGTTTCTAGCGATACCAATAGCACCTTCAGCAGCTGCAAAGCTCTCGTGACCTGCTAGGAAAGCAAAGCACTTTGTTTCATCTCTAAGTAGCATAGCACCTAGGTTACCGTGGCCACGGCCAACGTTTCTCTGCTCTGCAACTGAACCAGGAATACAGAAAGCCTCTAGACCCTCGCCGATAGCCTCAGCTGCGTCTGCTGCTGTTGTAACGCCCTTCTTTAGTGCAATAGCACAACCTAGTGTATAAGCCCAACCTGCGTTTTCAAATGCGATTGGCTGTACTTCCTTTACGATGTCATAAGGATTAAAGCCCTTGTCAAGACACATCTGTCTTGCTTCTTCAAGATTTGCGATACCATACTCGGCAAGGCATTTCTCAATTTTAGGCATTCTTCTGTCCATACTTTCAAATGTAACTGCCATGTTATTAAGTCCTCCCTTACCTTATTATTCTTCTCTTGGGTCAATGTACTTAGCCGCACCGTCAAAGCGACCATACTGACCAATGTTGTTGTTGAATGCTTCGTTTGGTGTAACACCACGACGAATGTCCTCTAGCATTTTGCCTAGCTTAACAAACTGGTAACCAATAACTTCGTTATTCTCGTCAAGAGCTGTCTTTAGAACATAACCCTCAGCCATTTCCATATAACGAACGCCCTTAGCCTTTGTGCTAAACATTGTACCAACCTGTGAACGAAGACCCTTACCAAGATCCTCTAGACCAGCACCGATTGGAAGACCACCCTCTGAGAAAGCTGTCTGGCTTCTACCATATACTAGCTGTTCAAAAATGTTCTTCATAGCTGTGTTGATAGCGTCACAAACAAGGTCTGTGTTAAGACATTCTAGTAGAGTTTTACCTGGTAGAATTTCTGCAGCCATAGCAGCTGAGTGTGTCATACCAGAACAACCAATAGTTTCTACAAGAGCTTCTTCTACAATACCCTCTTTAACATTTAGTGTTAGCTTACAAGCACCCTGCTGTGGTGCACACCAGCCAATACCGTGTGAAAGTCCGGAGATGTCTTTAATTTCGTAAGATTTTACCCACTTACCCTCTTCTGGGATAGGTGCAGGACCGTGATTTGGGCCCTTTGCGACAGTGCACATATTTTCAACTTCTTTTGAATAAATCATGTGTACTACTCCTTTCGTTTGAATTAGTGTTGTAAAAATTGAATACACTTTTTTACAGTATATATTATAAGCAATTTTCAGTCTATGTGCAAGAGTCTTTGACGAATAATTTAAGTAATTGTCCTATTTTGTAGAAATTTCATAAACAGCAAATACAATATATGCTACTAAAAACCAATCCCTTTTTTAGGGTTGGTTAATAGTTAGGGTGATAATGTTAAAGATTGTATATAATTTGCTAAAGTTAGCATAATTAAGTCTGTATAGAAGATGCACCAATAATTAATAGCTTTACTTTTTTATTATAGAGTTTATTACGAACTGTTATTTTCAACAATTTTTCAATAAATATATACACTTTTTATTGCACTATATTTACAATTTGTAAAAAACGTGGTAAAATTTATATGTAATAATTTACCATACATATAAGGAGGACAAAATTATGAAAAGAAAAATTAACAAAATTGTGTCATTAATGCTTGTATTTTGCATTATGGTATCATTGGTAACTGTTACTGGTATAAGTGCTAATGCGGCAACAAATGACGAAGTTGTGGCTGGTTACAGTAGTGGGAATTTTGAATATAGGGTTATCGCAGGCGAAGGTGCAAAAATTTTAGGATACTATGGCACTGACACCGAGTTGGTTATTCCAAGCACCATTGATGGATATACTGTTACAAGCATTGGCGAAGATGAAGATGATATGTCGCTAGGTTATAACTCTCCTATCACATCTGTCCCTATAACAAGCGTTACAATACCTGATACCGTAACCAAAATCGGTGCGCGTGCGTTTATGGGGTGCAAAAAATTGACATCGGTTAATATTCCTGATAGTGTTATTACAATTGAAGCGGAAGCTTTTCGAGATTGTACTCGTTTACGCTATTTTGTTGTCGGAAAAAATGTTAAGACTATTGGTTATAATGTTTTTAATAGCGGTTTGAAAAAAATTTACATTCCTAAAAGTGTTACCAGCATAAATGAAGAAGCTTTTCCTTACAGTTTTGTTTTCACAGATATATATTATGAAGGTAGTAAGGATGATTGGGAAAAAGTGTGTGGTTACAACTATGCAAATGCTTATTGGTTTAACTTACATTATAATTGCCCACAAAATTCCTTAATAGGAGAAAGCACCATAGAGTCAGATGATTTTACTTTAACCTTATCTTCTAAAGATGAAACAAAAGAATTTGGAGAAATTGCATTACCAGCAGGTACATACGAATTTAATGTCCGTAAAGGTGATGTATTTAATGTTCTTAACGGAAAAAATGTATTAGGCTACAATAAAGTTATTAACGATAGTACTGTAGGCAGTTTAACCTGTAGTGCAAAATATAAAAATAAAATAACTTTAGTAGCAACAGGTGGTGTATATAGTTTTCAGTTTGATAAATCTACTAACAAGCTTATTATCAAGCGTACAGGCGATTTACCTGATGTTTATCTTGTAGGTGGTGTTAATGCTATTCTTACTCCTGTAAAAGGTACAAATTTATCAGTTGGCTCTGTTTACCTTTCTAATTATAATGGCTATCGTTTTAATGTTTCAAAGAACGGCACCATACTCGGTAAAAACACAGTTGGTTCTTTTACGAACACAACAAGAAATACTCCAATATCTTTAAGCGAAGAATACATCGATGACATATGGTGTACTGCTTATGGCGGTATGTATACCTTTATTTTTAACAGAGAAACAAATCAGCTATCAGTAAGACAAGTTAATGATAAAAGAGATTTAGGTTCTACGGATACCATTCATGTAACAGGTGACGATTTTAACCTGGATTTAGACGACAATAACGGTGAAAGCGATATGGCAACAGGTACTATAACCCTAAAAAAAGGTTATTATTCCTTTAAGGTGTACAACCGTGGTGTTGCCTGTGGTTCAAACTCTATTTATTACAATGCAGGCACAAGAACCCTTAGCCCTAACTTTATGTTACCGTCTGTTCTTTATGCAAGTGGCGGTAAGTACAAATTTACCTTTGAAAAATCAACAGGCAGATTATTCATACATAGAGCATAATGCTAATTAAACAGTAAAACAAAACGCTAATTAAAAACTTTTTCGGTTTTTAATTAGCGTTTATTTTTGTATTAAGTTAATTTTTTCTTTTTCCAAACAAAGAAAGAAGTCTGATAAATATATTTATATAATCCAAATACATCTGTAAAGCACCATAAATGCTGGATTTAGCTAAACTACGCTGGTCGTGATTTGTGCTGTAGTACATATTTTTTAATTTACTGTTGTCATATACGGTAAATCCCATAAAAACAGCCAGCACTAATACATCTATTACAATTCGATTTATTGTAGAACGAAAAAAGAAAAAAGAGATAAGGGAATAAATTAATATAGCTATTAAGGAAATTGAAAGAATAAACCCAAGTCTTGTTGTATCTTTTTTAGTGGTAAGACCTATTATAGCTAATATAAGGTAAATTGCCGATGTAATGCCAAAAACAACTAATACAGAGCCAAACTCATATGCAAGTAGCACAGGTGTAAGAATAATACCTAAATCAGCAGAATAAATTATAAAAACTATTTTTGCAATGGTAGGCGGGAAAAATCTAAAGAAAAAACCTATTGCTATAATGGAAATCAAACTTATAACCGTTGCTGTTAAATACATTCTATAATTATTAAACAGAAAACTTTCAACTGTATTGGAATTTAGCGTTAAATAAAAGGATACACCAAAAGTAATAGCCAAGCCCAAAAACATCCACAAATAGGTTTTTGCTATATATCTTGCAAAGGTGTAATCCCCCTGTGATATGTTATTTACAAAGCCATTTCTATTAACTTTATCATTGAAAATTCCATTTTGATTATTGTTATACATTGGCTGTCCGTTAATATTATAATTATTATGATTTTTGTTATTATTAAAATCATTAAAATTATTCATATTATCCCCCTTACACTAAATACTCCACTCTAATTAAAATCTTTTATGACTTTTATTAAAGCTTAGTACTGGAACAAATCTTATGCTGGGGCTATACAAAATTAATATGGTCAGTAAATGCACAGGACTTTGTAAAGGACACATTAGGAAATTCTTTTGATAATTGTTCTACTAGATAATCAATAACAATATCCTCTGTTTTATAATGCCCTGCGTCTACTACTGTTAAATTAATATCATAAGCCTCCAGTATGTAATTATGCTTAATTTCTCCTGTTAAAAACGCATTTGCACCTAGCTCTTTAGCAAGATAGATATACTCTCCACAGGCACCTCCACCTACTGCAACCCTTAATATTTCATTGTCGCTGTCTGTATATCTTACGCCATTACAATTTAGGTTGTCTTTTACAAGTAAAGCAAGTTGCTTTGGTGAAATTGGATTTTCAACAGGCAAATCACCAACAGCAATGCCTTGGCTGTGTAAATAGATATTTGTTAAACCTAAAGCCTTAGCCAGACAAATATTTACACCCTTTGGAGAAAGGTCTAAATTTGTATGTGCAGACAATGCAGTAATGCCACGCTGTGCTAACATATATGGCACACTTTTGTCTGACAGTGATTTTATAGGCTTAAAAATAACAGGATGATGACTTATTATCATATTGGCACCCAGCTTTTGTGCTTCTAAGATCACCTCTGGTGTAATATCCAGTGCAACCAATACATTATCAACTATAGCATTTTTGTCACCAACCAAAACACCAACATTATCATAATCAAATGCAGTATCAAAGGGTGCAAAGCTGTTTATATATGTGTAAATATCATTAACCTGTGTCATTTTTGGTTCAACCCCCGTTTCTCCATATTCTAACAGCTTTTTGCTGTACATAATGTATGTTTTGCCCTCTTTACTAAAGCTGTTTGCCGACAACATTCCATTGCCTTTACGCTGTAAAGACAGTGCTACTTTATTAACATATTCCTTATTGTTTTCAGATGATAGCGGATTTATACATCCGTAATATTTTTTAAGCTGACAGTTGCTATTAACATTGCCTGTATATACAACACTCATAACAGAATACAGTTTATTGTCTGCTGTTGTACATTCTTCCTGCAATATGTTAAAACCGTTGCTATATAAATATTCTCTTAGCACGTCTGATTTTGTCATAGGCTGTAATATCAGATGGTATTTTTCATTTTGTACCCATTTTGCATTATCAAGAATAGATACAATAAGCTCTCCGCCCATTCCTGCAATTATTATATCGTCTACACTATCAGGAGCAACCTCTTTTAATCCGTTAGACAGGCAAGGTGTTACTAATTCTGTAGCGTTGTACTTAGCGATAGTACTAACACAGCTTTCCAGTGGCTTTGGGTTAATATCTCCTGCAATAGCACTTACTGCAATATTATTTTTACATAGCCACACTGGTAAATATGCGTGGTCGGTGCCAATATCTGCAATTCTACTGTTTTTTCTTACAAAACTTGCACACATAGCAAGTCTATTATCTAAATCAAATAATCGTTTTTCCATAGCTTTTTCCTTATAAAAATAGAGTGGTTGGCATAACGGACAACCACTCTGTTTAGTATTAATATAATCTGTGTTTATTACTTGTTAGCAATGTGGTTGTTTATTTTTTCAACCATAGCGTCAGCATCTACACCGTGTACTGCACAAGCATCTGCAAGACTTTCGTTTCTAGATGCAGGGCAACCTAGGCAGTGCATACCCATCTCCATAAAAATAGGTGCTGTTGACATATCAAAATCTAAAATATCACCAATTAAAGTATCCTTTGTAATCTGCATTGTTTTTTCCTCCATTATTTTTATATTTTCCTTTTATATTGTTTATTAGGCTTTATAAGTAGTTACCTCTATACTCTTAATTGTAACATCATCTTCTGGCTTGTCGCTATCATCTGTGTCTACTTCAGCAATTTTGTCAACAATATCCATACCCTCATAAACCTGTGCAAATACTGTATGACCTTTATCACAAGCATTATAAGCACCGTCAAGATATGGGTTACCACCATTTTCTGAATATAAATCTCTTATATCATCTGTTACAATATCAGTATTGTACATAAAAGTACCTTGAGAGCTTACTAAAGGCTCAAAGGTTTCTGTATTATAATACTGGCTTAAAAGTGAATACATCTGTTGCCACTGAGCCTCATAATGTTCCCAGTCACCTGATTCTGCAAAGCTTTCTGCGTCACCCTGATTAATAAAGAACTGGCTACCGTTTGTATCCTTACCAGAGTTAGCCATTGCAACAGAACCTCTTATATTAAACAGCTTATCGCTAAACTCGTCCTCAAAAGGTTTACCGTAAATGCTTTCTCCACCTGTACCTGTACCGTTAGGGTCACCACCTTGAATCATAAAATCTTCTATAACTCTGTGGAATATTAAGCCATCGTAATAACCGTTTTTAGCGTGTGTTAAAAAGTTTTCAACTGTCTTTGGTGCAGCTTCTGGGAAAAATCTTAGACAGATGTCACCCATAGAAGTGTGCATAATTGCAACCTCTTCGCCCTCTGCTGGCATATCTAGCTGATAGCCCACCTTATTTTTTGTATCTTTATAAATTTTTGCATCTTTACCTGCATACTCAAGGATTTCTTCTTTTGAAGCACTGCTTGTACCATTATCACCTGCACAACCTGTAGCAGTTACAGCAATAGCACTTACCATTACAGCACACAAGCAAACAGATAAAATTCTTTTTAATGTATTCTTTTTCATAAATTATTCCTCGATTCGTAAATTAAAACATTTTATCTGTATC